>JAITHJ010000058.1 GCA_031280035.1 Spirochaetaceae bacterium
CAGGCGCGTTTCAAGTCCCCGCCGCGCAGCAGATACCACAGTGGGCGCGGCTTTCGCGCCGTGCGTATCTGCTGAAAACTTCGCCCAGAGATTTGAAAAAATCTCCCGCATCTCGTGAGAAAATCTCCCAGTGATTTTGCAAAACCGCCCAGTGATTTTGCCGCGCCGCGCGGCGAGCCGAAAACCGCCTACACAGCGCGCGTGTAAAAAGCGGCGGGCGGTCGTGGCTTGTGTTGACGCACGCTTTGGCGTGGCCGTACTTGACGCACGCCGATGCCGCCCGTCCGCCGCCCTGCGCAGTTCCACAATCGCGCCGCCCCATATACGCAGAAGCGACAAGTAAGCTAAAGCGCAACGCGGTTGAGCGGCTGCCGGCATTGAAGATTGATAATCCTGAAAAATGAATGCTTTTATTGTAAGAACGCTTTAAATTCAGAGGCTTTGCTTGTAATATCAATCTTGGCATCCCCTTGATTCCCCCCCCTGTCAAAGACAAGCTCGAAATGTGTAAATACTGTGGCATTAAGTATCTTCGCAACCTGGGCGTCGCTTATAGCATATTTATAGTCATTGAACGCACCATAGCGACCTATGCTGTTATAGAATACTTCTGACCCGTTAGCTAATAAAAGAATGCTGTTCCAATCTTTAGGGCTAGTGCATGTAAGATAAAACTGAAAGCTTCCGTCACTCTCTCTCTTTACCTTTAGTGCTGCTGTATAGCTGTTGTACGTAGGGCCGCTAAACAGCAGCAACTCGGTTGGTTTGCTGCTAACACCGGAGCCGCTATCATTCTGTTCTTTTGAATCAGCCGGATTATCACACCCGAATAAAACCACCGCGAACACTGCCGCAACAAGCAACGCATAAAATCTCTTTTTCATAAAATACTCCTTCCTGCGGTCTTTCCCGCCGTCTTATCTTGAGCCGCCTCCACGAGGCCGCCCCCAAACGCAGGACGTATCCCGCGATAATGGCTCTTGTTAGTGGACAGTGAGCAGTGGCGAGTGGACAGTTAAAAACCGTCCTATCCGCGCGTGCCCCGCCGTCCTTATTCAGTGGTGAACCTCACCCTTGTTCAGTGGCGAATCACACCTTTATTGGATTGACTTTACAATCCTTATTAGATTGATACCTCAATCCTTGTTGGATTGGCATATCAATCCTTGTTGGATTACGCGGCGCATTCATGCGACCGTGAGTAAGCTCTCCACTTTGATACTTCTTGGCTCTTTCAGCAGAACGCCGGAGCCGGTAATAAACTATACGGTCTGCGTTAGGTAACGTATTTCGGATTAAAACACTGACAACTGAGAACTGACTACCGACAACTGTTGCGGGGGGGGGGGGGGCGAAGAAAATATCAGACTGCGCGGGGCGCGTAATCGCCACTGCGCGCGCTGTTTCGCCGGGTAAAACGCCGTTATGGCGTAGTTTGGTTCGTCCGCCTGTTTTCATGATGAAGACACTCTAACACAGAGCGTGAAATTATGTCAAGAGCGTAAATTAGGTTGTTTTGGCAGGAACTAAAGATACCCTATAAGTTCCCCTCACTCTTTAAGAATGGTTGACTAATTTTGAACAGCGTTTTAACATAACGGATTATTTTTAGTTATTTTTAAGGAGTATTATCATGAGAACAAGTAAAATTGCCGTTGCTGCATTTGGGGCGTTTTTGGTTTTTGCCGGATGCAAGGCGGACAATTCCGTAGTTAAGGTGGGTTTGGTAGGTGAAGAACTCGTACCTGCATGGGAAGCCGCGCGTGAGATTGCCGAAAAAGACGGAGTTAAAATAGAATTCGTCAAATTTAGCGATTATGCTGTTCCGAACCGGGCATTGGCTGATGGAGATATAAGCCTGAATTCTTTCCAGCACGATGCGTTTCTTCAAAATGAATTGGATAACCATGGTTATAAAATCGAAGCGGTCGGTAATACCGTTCTTTTTTTCATGGGCGTTTACTCGCATAAAATAAAGAATCTTGACGACTTGCAGGACGGCGATTCAATTGTTGTAATGAATGATGCAACAAATGAGGGACGCGCGTTGAAGGTATTGGAATCGGCGGGCGTTTTTGTGCTTGATCCTCAGAAGGGTACTATGCCTACGCCGAAAGATATTATTTCAAATCCTAAAAATATCAATATCATTGAGGTAGATGCCTCTCAGGTATATCTTACTCTGGATGATCCGGAAGTAGCCGCCGCCGTTGCAAATTCAACATTTGTTGTTGATGCAGGCGGCGTTCCGGCCCGGGATGCAATATACATAAAACCGATAGATTCGGTTGAGGATAAGCCGTATATCAATATTATTGTTGCGCGTTCGGCGGATAAAAATAATTCTGTTATACAAAAAGTTATAGCCGCTTTTCAATCTGACGAAGTTAAGAAGGTAATAGAAACTGAAGAGCCGCTTTCGGGTATTGCGCTTCCTGCGTGGTAAACGGCGGCTAAACGCCGCGGCGCATCCGTACGTTTTCTATATCGTAGCTGAAAAGCTCTCGTAGATCATTCAGGCCGAGAGCCATAAGCGCCATCCTGTCAATGCCTATTCCCCAGGCTGCGACAGGAACTTTAACGCCAAGGCTTTCGGTAACCTCAGGCCGGAATATCCCTGATCCGCCAAGTTCAAACCAGCCAAGCTGGGGATGTTTTATATGTACTTCTATTGATGGCTCAGTAAACGGGAAATAACCCGGTACGTATTTTATTTCTTTTGCGCCGGCGACTTCCACAGCGAACATTTCCAGCATTCCAAGAAGAGTACGAAGATTTACGTCTTCTCCAAGTACAATGCCTTCCGTTTGGTAAAAATCAGAAAGATGCGTTGCATCGACTTTATCGTAGCGAAAACATCGCAAAATGCCGAAATATTTTCCCGGTATTTTTGCGTGTGGCAGCGTCTTTGCCGACATAACGGTTCCCTGACTTCGTAAGATCAGCCGCCGCGTCATAGTACGGTCAAAAGCATAGTTCCACCCGCGGCTGCCGGTTTTACCGCCGTTTTCATGCGCGGCGGCGATATTTGAAAGCCAAGGCTCGTCAATTGCACCGGCCTCTTTTGGTTCGGCAATGTGATATACATCATGAATATCACGCGCCGAGTGAAACTGCGGCATAAACAACGCATCGCAATTCCAGAATTCAGTTTCAACAAGCGGGCCGTCGAATTCCTCAAAGCCCAGCGAAACAAGTTTGTCTTTTGTATGCTCCAGAAACTGAACATAGGCGTTAGACCTTCCGGCAAGCAGACGGGACGGCGGTACTTTGACGTTGTAGGCGCGGAATTTTCCGTTCTTCCACGTTCCTTTTTCAAGCATTTCAACGGTCAACCCCCCAAGCTCACTGCCGGAAACGCCGGCGTTTTCAAGAGCGGCGGCGATTTTATCTCTTTCCGCCGTCCATTCCCAAATTACAGTTTCGCGTTCTATAATACGGAACGGCGAATCCGCCGCGCCGCGTTTTTTTGCTATTTGCCGTATAAGATTCTTTTCGTTGTCCGGTAAACCGGCTTCCGCAAGGGCGGTTTTTGCGCCTTTTTCCAGAAGACTGCGCAGGACGGCAAGATATTCAACAGTCTGCCGGCTGACTGAGGCCGCAATAGAGACTTTTTTAGCGTTATCGAGGGTAAGGATTCCTGATTTTGCTAAATTCCCGAATGCGCTTCCGACATCCTTCTGATCCAATCCAAGATTTTCAGCGATTTCCGGTAAACTTAGCCCCTGTTTTGAACGTACAAGCTCTATGATACGTTCTTCTGGGGATCCTTTTTCTTTCCAAACCCGTCCAAAGTCGGTTAATTCAAAGAAGACGGATAATTTTCGCTGTTTTTCAGTGATAAGATGCTTTGCGGCAAGCCATGAAAGCGCCTGATTCCCATTACCGGCTTTAAAGTCTAATTCTTTCTCGATTTTTTCAACGGTGAGTTCCGCGTCTGACTTATACGCAAGCAGGACTTTAACTTCCAGCGGGTGTAAATTCTTTATGATATTTCCGGTGTTTTCCAAAAGAGACCTCCAATCATCATGAGTATAACAAAATTACCGTACTACAGCAATTATCCGCCGTCCGCAGACGTAGTCTCTGCGGAGCAAGCGGTTCATTGCGCGGCCCCGCGCTTTTCTCCGGCGGCGCCTTGTTTAAGGCGCGTTTCCGGCGTCCGGCGCGGCGTTTTAGTTCATCTTCAGTACCGAACTGTCGTAATCCGGCGGAGGCACAAACCCCAGAAGTTCGATGCACGTTGCCGCAATGGATGATATTCCAAGTCCTTCTTTGAGCGCCGCGCGGTCGTATTCGCCCTGCCATTCGGGATCGAACACAATGCACGGTACAGGGTTAAGGCTGTGGCTTGTCTTTGCCTTTGGCGAGCCGTCGCTCTTGCGCTGTACGGCGCCTGTTTTCTTGTCATGCTCGAACATATCGTCGCTGTTGCCGTGATCGGCGGTAATGATCAGAATCGCGCCGGTCTCTTGCGCCGCTTTGATGATTCGTCCAAGCTGAATATCCATTGCTTCCATTGAACAGATCACCGCCTGATAAACTCCCGTGTGTCCGACCATATCGCCGTTGGGAAAGTTGAGGCGGATAAAGTCGTAACGGCCGCTTTTCATTGCAGCGGTTACCGCATCGGTAATTTCGGCGCACTTCATCCACGGACGCTGTTCAAACGGGATAACGTCGCTTTTGATTTCGGTATAGTCTTCAAGCTCTTCGTTAAATTTGCCAAGCTTGTTGCCGTTGAAAAAATAGGTTACGTGGCCGTATTTCTGTGTCTCGGAGATGGCGAGCGTACGTACGCCGGAGGCGGCAAGGTATTCGCCGAGGGTACGGTCGATGGACGGCGGATTTACAAGATATGTTTTTGGAATGTGGAGGTCTCCGTCGTATTCCATCATGCCGGCATAGACAACCTTTGGCCGCCGTCCCCGGTTAAAATGAGTGAAATCTTCATCTTCAAAAGCGGCGGTAATCTCAAGCGCGCGGTCGCCGCGAAAGTTGAAGTACACAACGGAGTCTCCATCTTCTATAGGGCCTAAGGATTTTCCGTTCTCCATTACGACAAATTCTTTGAGGTCCTGATCGATGATGCCGGGTATCTCCGTGCGGTACGTCTCGATGGCTTCCCGTGCGGATGAGAAGCCCCGCGCGGCGCCGTGAACATGGGTTTCCCATCCGCGCTGCACCATACTCCAGTCGGCGCCGTAGCGATCCATCGTGATCCACATACGCCCGCCGCCGGATGCGATACGCGCATCGAAGCCGCCGGTATTTTGCTCAGCAAGGAACGCTTCAAACGGCTCAAGATAGTCCAGCGCGCTTGTTTCTCCAACGTCCCGTCCGTCCCAAAGCGCGTGTATGCGAACCTTCTTAACTCCGTCCTGCTTTGCCGCGCATATCATCGCCTTAAGATGCGCCAGATTGCTGTGTACGTTTCCGTCAGAAAACAAGCCGATAAAGTGAAGCGCGCCGTTCTGTTGTACATTTCCGGTGATCTTTTTCCACGCTTCACCTTTGAACATAACGCCGGAATCGATGGATGCCTGTACCAGCGCAGCGCCCTGCTCAAACACACGCCCGCAGCCCATCGCGTTGTGGCCCACCTCGCTGTTGCCCATATCGTCATCGGACGGAAGCCCGACCGCCTTACCGTGCGCCTTGAGCTTTGTCAGCGGGCATGACGCGCTTAACGCCTGCAAGTTATTCATCATTGCGGCGGCCACAGCGTCTCCTTCAGTATATTTTCCATAGCCAACGCCGTCCATAATTATAAGAACGGCAGGCCCCTTACGTCCTTTCCACGCAGGATTTTTTTTCAGTGCATTTGACATACTATTCTCCTTAAAAAAGCTGGGTAGAGTATAATACCGAAAACAGAAAGGGTGAAGAGCTCCGCGCGGTTTCAAGGCGGCGCCGGTACACAGACCGCGTACCGTCCGGCGCGCAGCAAGACAGGGACATCCGTTACGGCGCAGGACGGCATTATTTATTCGTGCGGAGAGATTGGTTTATTCTGATAATATTTTTATCATGTCAGTCTTATTTTCTTTAATTGCTTTTTCTAATGGCGTTAAACCGTCTTTCCCTTTTATGTTTTTTCGTGCGCCTTTTTGAATAAGCAGACGTGCGGCAGCAACATTATTAGCCCATACGGCATCATGAAACGGTGTGTAGCCATTGGATGGCCCTATTGCATTAACATCATATCCGGCGTCAATTAAAAGTTTTACAATTTCAATGTTTTTTGAAACATTGCCGCATGAAGAGCAGTCCCGCCGGAAGAATCACGAATATCGGGGTCTGGTTTTGTCAATAGGATTTCACGCACTAAGTCAATATTTCCGGTATGAGCGGCTTTATGAATTGCCGTAGGACTGTATTTTTCATAGGCAAAAGCAAAATCAGCAATAATCATACCAATAATGAAAAAAGCGCCTGCCGCCATGAAATATTTTCTTTGTTTGTTCATTTATTTATCCTCTCGGTGTCGATTTTAATTTAAGAAATTTATTCTGTCAAGAAAAAAAAGCCGCAGGAGGCTGACCTAGCCGGATTGTATAGGCGGCTCAGGCCGGATAGCGGAATAAGGCCGGTTTATGACTGTGATACAGTCTATATCACGGTCGTGATACAGCTTATATCACGGCTGTGATACAGCCTAGTTCACGACTGTGATACAGCCTAGTTCACGGTCGTGAACTAGCTTAGTTAATGGTCATTAGATAGCTTAGTTAATGGTCGTGAACCTGCCTTGTTAATAGCGGCGCAAGTAAGCGGATTTCTCTGCCGCAGTAATGTTAATTATTCCAACATAATAAGGTCAATTATGCCGAAATAATAAAGTCGGTTATCTCAGCATAACAGGACAGGGGAAGGGTTTGTGCCCTGATTAACAGTGAGAAACAGCGAAAGCTGGTAAGGAGTTTACTATGAGAGAAGAAACATCAATGACGGCGCGCGCGGCGTTCAGAGCGCGTATTGCCGCAATGTGCGCGGCGGCTGCGGTATTCGCCGCAGGATGCGCAAGCTCGTCAAGCGCAAAAACGGTCAGCGAGGAGACCGCCGAATCTTTGATTGCGCGTGGCCTGATGCTGGCCAATCGCGGTGAGTATGAGCAGGCTCGAGAGGCCTTTACCGGAGCTATCAAGCGCGATCCGGCCAGCGCACGGGCATACGTACTGCGCGGGCGCACGGTTTTAGCGGAAATCAGCGTTGTGGAGAACCGGAAGGCGGACTTTGAGACGGCATTGTTTACCGGACTAAAGAAGGACGCGCCTGTTGAGCGCATTGAGAGCGCCGTAGCGGACTTCGTTAAAGCGCTTGAGATTGATTCGGAGTATGCGCCCGCTTACTACAACAGAGGCGTTGCGCGCTCACTCGGAGGCGAGTACAGCAGCGCCATAGCGGATTTCACACGGGCGGTTGAGCTTGACCCGTCTTACGAGCGGGCGTATCTGGGACGGGGCGCGGCGTATTACCGCCTCAGGAATTATGACGCCGCCATCGCTGATTGCACACAGGCTCTTGAACTTGACGCCGATGACGCCGAAGCTTACTACCAGCGCGGCAATGCTCATTACCGCAAACAGGACTACGACAGCGCCATAGCGGATTATACGCGCGCCGTTGAAATCGATCCGGAGCACGCCCGCGCGTACCACGGATTAGGCAATGCGTGTTATAATAAAGAAGATTATAACGGCGCTGTTGAGAACCTTACGCGGGCTATCGAACTCAATCCTGAAGACGCGCCGGCGTACAACAACCGCGGCGTTGCGTACGCGCGCAGCGAGGACTACGACAGCGCCATAGCGGACTATACACAGGCTGTCCAGATAGATCCTGACTATGCGTTTGCCTATAACAACCGCGGCGTTGCGTATCGTAACAAAGATGATTTCGACAGCGCCATGACGGACTACAATAAAGCTCTTGAGCTTGATGAGGACTATGCATCGGCGTACTATAACCGCGGCATTATCTATTCGCTCAACGAGGACTACGACAACGCCATAGCGGACTTTACGCAGGCGCTCAAGCTTGATTCTGATAACGGCGCGTACAAGATGCGCCTTGAAAGCGCGCTCAAACGGGGCGAGTAGGGCAGGGCAGACAGGCAGGATGAGGCGGCGCGTGCCGGACGGCGCGTGCAACGCCGGTCTGCCTCTTGCACAAAGAACGTTCCGCTTGACTTTTTGGTCAGGCTGGAAGATGATAATAGGCGGGGGTTCTTTATGCAAATCATTCAGTTTTCGGATACTCATCTGAAATTAGACGGTCTGCTTTATGACGTTACAGATACGGAAAGAAACGTCCGTGGCGTTATTGACTTTTTTAAGCGGCTTACAGACCAGCCCGATATGTACGTTGTAAGCGGCGATTTGGCGGACTTTGGGCGGCTTGAAGCATACGAACGCCTAAACGATATGCTCAACGAGCTACCGCGCCCTGTCTACGTTTTGCCGGGTAATCATGACGACCGCGATAATCTGCACAAGGTCTTCAAGGATAAAGCCCCTGTTCAAAGCGATATTTTTCCGTTTGTTTGTTATGAGATCCCGTCTGACGGTGATTTAAAGCTGCTTGTCTGCGATACGCACGTTTCCCATCAGCATTGGGGGACTTTCTCCGCTGAGGCTGAAGCGTGGCTTAAAGCCAGACTGGAGACATATAAGGACAAGCCGGTTCTAGTCTTTACTCATCACGTCCCGTTCCGCACAAACCTTGACAAAATGGACGAGCCGTTTGTTAATGCAGACCGGTTTGTCGCGGTTTTACAGCCGCACAGGAATGTCAAGCTTTGTACCGGACACATGCATACGAGTATTGTAACAATGACCGGCAGCCTGCTTATTCAAAGCTGCCCCGCCGTTTCTATGCAGATGGAGATTGACACAAAAGCCGGCGGCGGCTGGCGCTTTTATGACGGTGATCCGGGCTATGTTTTGCATGACTTTATTGACGGGCGGGTTAACTCACATACGATTCCAATTCCGCTCAAGCGCGGCTGGAGCGGCCCGTGGCCGTTTGAGTATGGCGTCAATAAAAACAGCGTGGACTAAAGGAGCGGTTTATGCCTGAGAAAAAGAACGACCAGACAAATTCCATGCGAACAGTTGCGATTGTAACGCTTCTTGGTGGAACGGTAGAGTGGTATTGTTTCCTGCTGTTTGGTTTGGCAAGCGGGCTTGTCAACGCGCGGTTGTTTACAGACCCAAACTGGACGGACTATACAAAGCAAAGCGTGGCATGGATTATCTTTGCGCTCGGTTATATTGCCCGTCCTTTCGGCGCGATGTTTTTTGGAAATACCGGCGATAAGCTCGGACGTAAATTTACCGTAATCGCCAGTTTGATGTTCATGGGCGTTTCAACGTTTATCATCGGCTGTCTGCCGGTCTTTGAGAGCGCCGGTATCTGGGCGATTGTTTTGCTTCAGTTTTTCCGGTTAACGCAGTGTTTCGGGCTTGGAGGCAAATGGGGCGGCGGTATTCTGATGGCTTTTGAAAACGCCGATCCAAAAAAACGCGGCTTTTATGCGGCGATTCCTCAAGCAGGCCTGCCTGTCGGACTGGCGCTTGCCGGACTCTTTTGTTATATTCCATACAAATTCTGGGGCGATAGTTTTTGGACAATCGGCTGGCGCATACCGTTTTGGGCAGCTATTGTCCTGGTCTTTTTGATCATGTATATCCGCCTTAACATTATGGAAACGAAAGACTTTCAGCAAGCGCAGCGGAAAGCCGCCGAGAAAGAAGCGGAAGAAAAGAAGACGGCGGTTCCGCTTAAAGAAATGTTCCGTAAATACTGGAAAACAATTCTGCTTGGCATTGGAACGCGCTGGGTTGACGGTACAATGTATAACGTGGCGGCGGTTTGGTCTCTTTCATATTTAACCCGTAAAGTCGGACTGGATACCGGAACGTCGCTTTTAATCAACATAGCCTTTGCCGTCTGCGGCGTTCCTATGATTTTTCTTGCCGGTAAGCTTGCTGATAAATGGGGTAAGGTCAAGGTTTACATGACGGGCGCGATTTTATGCGCTGTTTGGGCTGTCCCAGGATTGTATGTGATTGAGTGTTTTGGGAAAAATATTATCATTACGCTTATGGTTATCATTTTAGGCTGGAGTATCTTCTACGCGGGTATCTGGGGAACGCTCGGCAGTCTTTGGGCGCAGTTATTTGAAACCGAAGTACGCTATTCAGGCATTAGCTTTGTCTATCACGCGCCAAGCGTTTTTGTCGCCGGCATTGTTCCGTTTATCGCTAATTTTCTTAGCCATAAGGCAGACGGCGGTACGCTTTATATCGGTATCTTCACCGCTTTTGTTTGTATCGTATCAGCATGGTGTGGTTACGTATTGCAAAAACGTCATGATGAAGGCCGGTAAACAAGAGGAATAGCGGCGCGGTTATGCAGCATCCATTATTTCAGTTGATTGCATATAAATATAAATGACATTCTTGACAAAAAGTAATTTAAATTTCATAATGAAAGTTGTTTATGAAAGTATTATCCCCTGAATGGGGAGTTTGAATTTTTGTTTGAAAAGACGTATTGGTTTAGAAGAGTAACTGCGAAGAGGCGGATGGTATAAACTGCCGCCGCAAGTTATGTTATATCAGCCGGCGCTTTTCAAAAACTTTTATGGAGAACTTTAATGTATCAAGTTAAAAAAATTATAAATGATCTTTATTGGGTTGGCGGCAGTGACCGCAGGCTCGCTTTGTTTGAAAATGTGTTTCCGGTGCCGCGCGGCGTTTCATATAATTCATATCTTCTTTTGGATAAAAAAACGGTGCTGTTTGATACGGTGGATAAATCTATAAGTGAGATTTTCTATCAGAATATCAGTTTCCTCCTAAAAGGACGGACGCTTGACTATGTGGTAATAAACCATGTTGAGCCTGATCACTGCGCGAATCTTGGGGAACTTGTTTTAAAATATCCGGCTCTTAAAATTATAGGAAATAAACGTACTCTTGAAATGCTGCGGCAGTTTTTTGATTTTTCCGGCAGCGGGCGTGATTTTGATTCGATGACGCTTGCCGTAAAAGAAGGTGATGTTTTTGAAAGCGGTACGCATAAACTAACTTTTGTTATGGCTCCAATGGTTCATTGGCCTGAGACAATGGCAACGTACGACAGCACCGAAAAGATTCTTTTTTCAGCGGATGCTTTTGGAACCTTTGGCGCGTTAAACGGTCATATTTTTGCTGATGAATTTGAATTTGAACGTGACTGGCTGCCTGATGCGCGCCGGTATTACGCGAATATAGTAGGAAAATACGGTAATCAGACGCAGGCCTTGCTTAGTAAAGCGTCAGGACTCGATATTTCGATAGTTTGTCCGCTCCATGGTCCGGTTTGGCGCAAAAATTTCGATTGGTATTTTGAAAAATATCAGCGGTGGAGTACGTATGCGGCTGAAGAAACGTCAGTTATGATGGTCTATGGTTCTGTTTACGGCGCTACGGAAAATGCGGTAAACATACTTGCTTCGCTGCTGGCGGAAAAAGGCGTCCGTAATATCGCAATATATGACGCTTCCGTAACGCATCCGTCCGTTATCGTAGCCGAAGCGTTCCGGTGCAGCCACCTTGTTTTTGCTTCTACAACATATAATGGGGAAATTTTTTGCAGTATGGAAACCGTTTTGCGCGACCTTAAAGAACATAATCTTCAAAATCGTACGGTTGCGGTTATTGAAAACGGATCATGGGCGCCGCAGTCGGGACGGCTGATGCGTGAGGTATTCGTTTCTATGAAGAACATCATGGTTCTTGATGAAACGGTCAGTATAAAATCTTCAGTTAAAGAAGAACAATACGCCGCTTTTGAAAAACTTGCTGAAGTTCTATTTGCGTCTATGTCAGAATCAAAGAATTTGGAGTCTGGAAAATAAAAGTTGATGAACAACTATGGAAGATAAGCGATGTGAAATATAAAAACGTATGATTGTTTGAGCCGCTGAAATACGGCGCTGCCCTAGTAATTGGGGAAAGGAGCTAAGATGATTAGAATTATAATTGTTGAAGATCAGCAATGGATGATAGAAAGCCTTAAAGAAAGGTTTTCGACTCAGCCGGATTTTGATGTTATTGGCTGCGGCAAAGATGCCTGTGAAGCAATCAATCTTAGCGAAGAACTGAAGCCGGACGTAGCTATTTTACAGATGGAAATGCCAATTATAAACGGTTTCAGACTGTGTTCGTCCATAAAGATACGTTCACAAGAAACAGCGGTTATTCTGGTCGGGAAAACATTCAACGATCAAACTTTATTTGAGGTAGTCAAAAGCGGCGCAAAAGGATTCATGTTAAAAAATTCCATGGGTGGAGAAGAAATAAACGATGCTGTACGGAAGGTAAATATGCTTGACGGCTATTACCTTGACCGTAATGTATCAAATTATGTAATACCTCTTATTTTAAAGCTTATCGAGGAAAAAAATGGCGTTAAAAAAAATATTCATAGTACAAAAGATCCGTCCATTGCGCCTATTTTGTACAGAAAAATTGAATTGCAGATAATCAGCGCTGTGGCGGAAGGTATGACTAACAAGGAAATTGCCGCAAAGCTTAATGTGAAAGAAGGTACAATACGAAATTATGTTTCTATAATACTGCAAAAAATGGATCTTAAACATAGAACGCAGATAGCGGCTTTTGCTTATGATAATAAACTCGCGTGATAAGGAGAAATGATAAAATGCAAAACGATTGGTTCAAGGCCGGATCAAACGGTCTGCCTGCTGTTCGAGAAGACTAAAGCCTTTACCAATGAAATGATATGTGCTACATTGGTTTTTATTGCCAATAGCAGCATGGCCCTGTAGCTCAATGGATAGAGCACCGCCCTCCTAAGGCGGGTGTTGGCAGTTCGATTCCGCCCAGGGTCAATGCCTTATTTTGTTTATAATACTCTTTTAATAGTTACTGTTCTAAGTTTCGCGGGCAGCTTGTTCCATATTGGCTGCCGCCTCTATTTGAATCCAAAATCCTTCCTTCTTTATTCACGAACCGCCGGCCATATCCGCATACAACGCTTTCAATTTTTTCC
>JAITHJ010000020.1 GCA_031280035.1 Spirochaetaceae bacterium
CAGAGCTTTGCCCTAGAAGGCGTGGAAGGCGTTTGCCGTGAAACGCTCATTATGCTTATTCAAGAACAGAACGGAGGAATGTGCCTTATTGTTACGCCAACAGAGCAAGAAGCATCTGAAACGGCAGCGAATATCGCGGCGCTGGGCGGCAATGCAGTATTGTTTCCTTCATGGGGCGCGGCGCCCTATCATCCTGTATATGGCGCATCACCGGTTTTTGCACACCGCGCGGCGATTCTTTGTGATATTGCTATGGGAAAGCCGCCGCCGGTTATAGTAATGCCAGAGCGTCTGTTTTTATCGCCGTTTGTACCGCCGGATTCGTTTCAAAATCACGTTATTACCTTTCATAACGGCGATGAATTAGATACGGCAATTACTGCGGAAAAACTTACCGCATTGGGGTATACCCGCGTCGCTAAGTCGCAAATGGCTGGTGAATTCGTTCTTCGCGGCGAAGTTCTTGATATTATAACGCCAAATGGAACGTACGCTTATCGTATTTTATTCGATTTCAATAAAATCGAATCGATTAGATTATTCGATCCAACTGAACAAACCTATATTTCAAATAAAAATTATAAAGAAATAATGCTCCCTCCCCTTAAAGAGCTTATATGGAGTAACGAACGGATTGAAATTCTTGCTGAAAATCTTGCCGTTGCAGATGAATTCCGAAATAACGGCAAAACAATCATCGATCAGCTTAAAACAAAGAAAAATTTTTCTGGAGAAGAGATGTTTTTCTCCATGTCATTTAAAAAACCCGCGACAATAGCCAGCTATCTTCATTGTTGTACGGATTCTTTTGTTGTTTTTCTGGAACGGGAACGGTTAGAAAACGCTGATGAGGCGCTACGGCGAGAATACGAAGCATCTTTTCGCGCCGCGCTGCGGGATGATCCTTCAAAAGAATTCCCTGCGCCATGCCGGCTTTTACTCCCTTTTGGAGACATTGTAAAAAACTGCCCCCGCACGGTTTCATTTTATTCAATTAAAAATAAATCAACGGCCAGTAATGACAAATCCGTATTCAGTATACAATGCGATCCGCCGTGTTCTTTTTTTGGCAATATAAATTATATGAAAGAAGCGCTGCAAACGCTGGTAGAGCAAGACTGGTATGCGCTTTTGGCCTGCGAAACAGACGTGCAAACGGCAAGAATCGCTTCACTATTCCACGGTGCTGGAAAAGCCGTCCATAAAGGAGTAATTAACGCAATTACGCTTCCCATTTCCTCAGGATTTTCCTTGCCTGAAATAAAGCTTATTGTCATTGCTGAATCAGAGATTTTTGGCCGCCGCGCCCGCCCGCCTCAATCTTTGAAAACAGCGCAAAGCAAGGCGATTGACAGTTTTATTGAACTGAATCAAGGCGATTATGTTGTGCATATCAATTATGGCATAGGCCTTTTTCTTGGAATTGAGCGTGTAAAAGCGCTGGGAAATGAACGTGATTATATAAAACTGCGCTATGCCGATGACGAGATCGTATTCGTACCGGTTGAGCAGGCAAATCTTGTTCAACGGTATATCGGCAGCGAGGGATCTGCTCCTGCGCTGGATAAACTTGGCGCAAAAATGTGGGAAGCCCGTAAAGAGCGGGCGCGTAAGGCTGCAGAAGAACTTGCCGCACGGCTCATTACCTTATACTCAAAGCGGAAAGCGGCGCGCGGCTTTGCATTTCCTGCGGACACGGAATGGCAAACGATGTTTGAAGCCAGCTTTCCTTATGAAGAAACCGCAGATCAGCTTCGCTGCGTTGAGGAAATTAAAACCGATATGGAAAAACCGGAGCCGATGGATAGACTTGTATGCGGCGATGTCGGCTATGGAAAAACAGAAGTTGCAATGAGAGCGTGTTTCAAAGCCGTTATGGGAGGAAAGCAGGCCGCCTTTCTTGCGCCAACAACAATACTTGCCGAACAGCATTTCGAAAATTTCAAACAACGGTTTATGTCATTTCCTGTTCGCATTGAAATGCTCTCACGGTTTGTTGAAGACGCCGCTGTCCGCAAGATACTTTCGCGGCTTAAGTGCGGTGAAGTTGATATACTAATAGGCACTCACCGGATCATTCAGAATGATGTTGTATTCAAAGACATGGGGCTTCTTATCATTGATGAAGAACAGCGGTTTGGCGTTCGCGACAAAGAACGCCTTAAGGAATTTAAACATAGCGTCGATTGCCTTGCACTCTCAGCCACGCCTATTCCACGCACTTTACACATGAGCCTTCTAAAAATACGCGATATGAGCCTTCTTGTTACGCCGCCGCGAAACCGCCGTCCTATCGAAACGCATATTGGAGAATATGACGAAACAATAATAGCGCAAGCAATACGAACAGAAGCGGCGCGCGGCGGACAGGTGTTTTTTCTGCACAACAAAATCGAAAGCCTGAGCGATATACGACTGAAGCTTGAACAGCTTATACCGGAGCTTATTTTTGAAACGGCTCACGGACGAATGGAACCGGCTAAAATTGAAGATGTTATGCGGCGTTTTGTTCAAGGAGGTTTTCATGCGCTTGTTTCAACAACAATTATCGAGAACGGCATTGATATTCCTAACGTCAATACGATTATTATCGACCGCGCCGATATGTATGGCATCGCGCAGCTTTATCAGCTTAGAGGCCGTGTCGGGCGCAGTGACAAACCGGCGTTCGCATATTTATTTTATCCAAAAGATCACGTCCTTTCTGAACTGGCCATGAAACGGCTGGAAGCAGTCTCCGATCTGACTGAACTTGGCTCCGGTTTTAAAATAGCCATGAAGGACATGGAAATTCGCGGCGCAGGTAATTTGCTTGGACGAGAACAATCCGGCAGCATCTATTCTGTCGGATTTGATATGTACCTCAGGCTTCTTGATAACGCGATTCAGAAACTTCAGAACGAAAAATATGAAGCTGAAACCGAAACGCTCCTTGAACTTGAATATACAGGTTTTATCCCTGATTCATATATTTCTGGCGCGCAGGAAAAAATGGAGGTTTATAAAAAAATTGCTTCCGTACAAACCCAAGACGATCTTGATTCGGCACACGCAATGCTGCATGACCGTTTTGGCCCGCCGCCGCTTGAGACAGCGGCGCTTCTTGCTTTGGCTGAAATTAGAATTATCTGCAAACAGCTTGCCGTGCTTTCGCTTAAAGAACGCGCCGGCGTTGTACGCGTTGAATTCGCCCGTGTGGCAAATATCAACATTGAACGGGCGCTACGTCTTGTTAAAGAATCCGCAGGCCGTATTCGCATTGATCCACGCGCTCCTAATATCCTCATCCTTCAAACGGGGTCCATCAGTCTTTCTGAAAAAAGCGCATTTGTATGCGAGAAACTGAGTGCATTGATTTAAAAAAGGCGGTAAAATATGGCTGGAATCTTATTGTTAATAGTAATTTATCTTTCATTCATTGGGTTGGGATTGCCAGACTCCTTGCTTGGATCAGCGTGGCCGCTACTATATAAATCATTAAATACTCCGGTATATTATGCGGGTTATATTTCAATGATTATTGCCGGCGGGACAGTTATATCAAGTATCTTTAGTGAAAAAATTATACGGCGTTTTGGAACCGGCATCGTTGTAATCATCAGCGTTCTTATGACCGCAGCCGCCCTTGTCGAATTTTCATTTGCACACAGTTTTATAATACTGTGTTTTTGCGCTGTTCCGCTTGGACTGGGCGCAGGATCAATCGATGCAGCGTTAAATAATTATGTCGCGCTGCATTATAAAGCGAAACACATGAATTGGCTTCATTGTTTTTGGGGAGTTGGCGTATCGATTGGAACAGTTATTATGGCATCATTTTTAATACGTATGAATTCATGGAATTGGGGATACAGAACTGTTGGAATTATTCAACTTATTCTTGCCGCCGTATTATTTATAACGCTGCCTCTATGGGAAAAAAATAAATTACAAAATGTATCCGAACAGGAAAAACAGCAGGCTATAAAACTCACCGGACTATTTGGTATTCCCGGATTGAAGCAAATGCTTATAACTTTTTTTTGCTATTGCGCAATAGAAACAGTAACCGGATTATGGGGAAGCACTTATTTAGTAATAGAAAAACATATACCGCCTGAAATAGCCGCTCAATGGATTGCATTGTATTACGCTGGAATTACATTTGGCCGTTTTGTTTCAGGGTTTCTGACGGTTAAATTAAATAACAGACAAATAGTTCGTTTAGGACAAGGCTTTATTGCCGCCGGAATAGTTGTATTACTTCTTCCTTTTGAAGCTACGATATTGTTATTTGCGTTTTTTATTATTGGACTTGGCTGTGCGCCAATATACCCCAGCTTACTACATGAAACGCCTGAAAATTTTGGAAAAACCCGGTCTCAGGCAATAATGGGAATACAAATGGCAAGCGCGTATACCGGCACTACTCTAATGCCGCCCTTATTCGGTAAAATAGCCTCGTATACGGGTTTTAACATTTTCCCTTTATTTATAGGAATAATACTAATAATAAAAATTATTATGACTGAATTAATAAACCGAAAACATTCGTAGAAATTACAACGGACTCACATGCTGCATAAAAGCTTCCGGCGGCTTTCCTAAAATTACGCGGACACCACTTAACAATCGGCGGCAAATACAGTAAAATCGGCAAAAATTGATTTAAGCGACAAGGAGTATCTATGTCAGGACATAGTAAGTGGGCAAAAATTAAACGCGCAAAGGGCGCAGCTGACGCACAGCGTGGTAATTTATTTACAAAACTCATTAAAGAAATATCGATAGCGGCTAAAATGGGCGGCGGCGATCCTGAGGGGAATCCGCGACTGCGTACAGCGATTATTAAAGCGCGCGGCGCGAATATGCCTAAAGATAATATAGACAGGGCAATTAAGAAAGGAACAGGCGAGCTTGAAGGCGTAAGTTACGAAGAACTTACGTATGAAGCGCGGCTTGGCGAAGCGGCAATTCTTATTGAAGTACTTACCGATAACAGAAACCGCGCCGCCGCCGATGTACGCAATATTCTAACGCGCGCCGGCGCTGAATTGGCAAAATCCGGTTCGGTAAGCCGTCTTCTTACCCGCAAAGGCATTATAACGCTTGACGGTGAAAAGTACACAGAAGATCAGATTATGGAAGCGGCGCTTGACGGCGGAGCCGAAGACGTTACCCTGTCTGAAGGCGTTATTGAAGTAACCGCTTCGCCGGACGATTTTGAGGCTGTAGCAAAAGCTCTTGAAGCAAAAAACTACGAAACGACAAGCGCCGAAATCAGCATGGTTCCTGAAGCGCCCGTTCTTTTGCCGTCAGACGTAACGGCAAAAGTTCTTCGCCTTATAGAAAAACTTGAGGACAACGATGATGTTCAGAATGTATATTCGAATATAGAAGTCCCTGAAGGTTTTGAAGAATAAACTGCCGCAAAATTTTATTGCGCGGCAGGAAGCTAACCAATATCACGGGGCGTTGCCTAGTGGCTAAGGCACTTGCTTTGGGAGCAAGGAATCGTGCGTTCGAGTCGCACCGCCCCGATTCGTATTATAAAAGATAGTTTAATGGCCGCTTTACGCGGCTCGTCAGGAATCGCTTAATGCAGCGATTAAGCGTTCTTCCTGATGGAAAGCGCTGCTGTTTACGTATTGCTTTGTATCCAGAGCAAACGATTCGTTTTGTTCGTCAAGCGCAATAGAAACGGCTGCGCCGTTATGTTTTAGTACTATAATTCGTTTAGCAAGATAAAGAGCTTCCCGTGGATCATGCGTTACTATAACTGAATAACGATGTTCTTCTTTTAGAAATTTTAGAAGCGTATCCATAAGCGAAATCCGCAGAGGAATATCAAGCGATTGAAACGGCTCATCCAAGAGGAGAACTGGCGCATCATACGTGAATGCACGCGCCATTGACGCGCGCTGCATTTCACCGCCGGAAAGATTCGCGGGAAATACCCCTGCTTTATCGCTAAGCGAGGCAAGCCGCAAAAACTGAGAGGCGCGTTTTCTTGCAGTTTTCACGCCAATCGATTTAATTACAGGAAGCATTGTGTTCTCAAGTACCGTAAGATATGGCAGCAAACGCGGCTCTTGAAACATAAAGCTTGTTTTAGTTTTACAGATACCGTTATCAGATATCAGAATTGATCCTGAAGCCGGCTGCGCTAATCCTGCTATAAGACGCAGAAGCGTAGTTTTTCCACAACCTGACGGCCCTAAGACGGCAACTGGATTTTTATCATTTATTTCAAGATTAAAATTATCAAAGATAGATTTCTCAGCAAAACTAAAACACAGATTCCGTATAGAAATACACACTCTTAGCCTGATACAGCAGCAACCGCCGCGCCAAATAGAGACGCCTGCTCAACAGGCGCAATTATATAGTAACGCGGCGTTCTTCTACACAGCAAACGATGCAAATGGCCTTCAATACTTTCACGCATATGATGATATCTAACATAAGTCGTTCCTTCTACAGCAATCCTGAATGGCCGCAGCGGATCAAAGCCCGCTCCCATATGCTCCATCGTACCGGCAATAAGACCGGCTGAAAGCAGCGCCGCCCGTTCGGTGATGATCGATGTTAAATAACAAATCTGAGCTATTACATCCTTTTCATGTGCGGAAAACAAACTACCAAGACGCCCCTCAAGAGCAAGCGGCCTGTGAAGGAATTCATTTAGATCACGAGTTTGAAGGCTCTCCATTCGTAAAATTTCATCAGATTTTTCAAATTGAATAACTTTTTCTTGTATGGCGCGCTTTAAGATAAGAAGAGCCAAATTACCCAAGTAGGCGCCGGAAGACGCTTTTTCAAGCGTGTAAATACCGGGAACTGCGGTTTTGGAATCGAATTCACGGTCAAGCGGACCGCGCCAGCGATGTGCATAACTGCCCGATTCGGTTACGACAATCTGCGGTTTTTCTTTTGATTCAAAGTTTATTTTTGGAATCGAGGTTTCAGGATATGCGGTATTCAGGCCGGTTCCAAGGATGAAACCCATAGTATCGCCGCCAGCTACGCCGATTCTGTCCGGCGCGATTTTGCCGTCATCCCGGGTTTTGTCTATACACCGGTGTGGAATTTGCGCAAGACCGGAAAGCAGCGTAGCTGTTGTATCATTAAGGAAAACAATGCGTTCCGGCGCTGTTATACCGAGTTTAGCCAGCGCATTGCGTAACCCGGTTCCCAAAGATTTGCCAAGGACTTCCGGCGCGTCAACTTCTTTACTGAACACCGCCGGAATTCCATCGCCATCCTCGGTAATTTCCATTTGATAAGAAAAACAAAATCCCATTTCTGTAATTTTTCCCGCGTCTTCAAAACACGGAGCCGCCGCACGGGCAATGGCGTCATAAAATTCTTCTGCAGAAAGTCTGCCTTGAGTGCCCGGCATAGTACCGCGCTGGGTTTTTAGCGGAACAGGATTCCCTTCTTCATCAAAACGGACAAGAGACGCGCGAAGATTTGTACCGCCGGCATCAAGAGCAACAACAGTTTTCCCACGCGGAATAGCGGAAACGGGACTTAAATAAGAAGGAATCATCGCAAGACTTGAATTTTCACCGCGCAATCCACGCGCCATATCGATACAAAAGTCCCGAACGAGCGCATCAATATCAATACAATCGTAATGAAAGCCATAATAACGAGCAAAATCATCAATTTTTTTCCGGGCAACTATCATAAAAACCTCATATCTCTCTATAATTCTTTTATATATGCGTATAATTCGGCGATTCTTGCGTTATCTGAACATCATGAGTGTGGCTTTCACGCAAACCCGCCGCCGTTATACGAACAAATTTCCTATATGCCTTTAATTCAGCTATATCTTTACAGCCGCAATATCCCATACCTTTGCGCAATCCTGATACAAGTTGATGCAAAAAGAAGCGCAGCTCACCTTTGAACGGCACGCGCCCTTCAATGCCTTCCGGCGAAGGCTCTTCGTCTTTTGAAATCTGATAACGGTCGCCGGAACCGTCTTTTATTGCGCCAAGACTTCCCATGCCGCGATATTCTTTGTAGATACGTCCATCAAAGATTATTTCTCGTCCAGGTGATTCTTTTACGCCCGCGAACAACCCGCCTATCATTACCGCATCTGCGCCGGCGCCAATGGACTTGGTAACGTCTCCGGAAAATTTAATGCCGCCGTCGGCAATTATGGGAATATTTGCATTAGCCGCCTCTTCAGCGCAGTCCCACACAGCGGTAAACTGAGGGACGCCAACGCCGGCGACTACGCGCGTTGTACATATCGAGCCGGGTCCAATACCGACTTTCACTGCATCCGCGCCGGCGTCAATAAGGCGGCGTACGCCTTCTTTTGTGGCAACATTTCCTGCTATCACCGGCATGTCAAACTTCTTCTTAATAGCGCGCACCGCATCCACAACGTTTTGCGTATCCCCGTGAGCCGTATCAAGCAATACAAAATCGGCTTTTACGCCGACAAGAAGCGGAAGCCGTACTTCATAATCCTGAGGAGAAATTGCGGCGCCAGTTATCAGTTTGCCGGAAGAATCCATAGAAGCATTTGGGTAAAGATCATGTTTTTCCATATCTTTCACCGTGATAAGACCGATAAGACGGTTTTCGGTATCCACAACAGGTAATTTTTCTATACGACGCTCATCAAATTTTTGCCGCGCGCTGGACGGCGAAGGCGTTCCTCTCTCAGCAACGGGATCTTTCGTCATAACATCGGCAACAGGCAGATCGTCATCAGCGCAAAATCTAATATCGCGGGTCGTAATGATCCCTACAAGCCGCCCGCTTTTGTCAAGAACAGGCATTCCTGAAACGCTTGTTTTTAACATCAGCGCTTTGACATCACGTATCAAAGCGTCCTTACTGACGGTAACCGGCGTTTCGATAATCCAGTTTAAGTAGCGTTTCACTACAGCAACCTGCCGCGCCTGTTCTTCAGGACTCAAACTCCGGTGAATCACTCCAACGCCGCCTTCCAATGCAATAGCAATGGCGAGCTTATCCTCCGTAACGGTATCCATCGCTGCGGAAACAAACGGTACGTTGAGCGACACGCCGGCGCACAATTTTGTTTTTACATCGCAGTCCCGCGGCAAAATTTCAGAATAGCCCGGCAGCAAAAGCACATCGTCATAAGATAACGCTTCCCTAAACATCATTTAAGCATCATTTTTGCAGAATAAATTCCACACGCCTGTTCTTCCACCAATTATCGCGGTCTTTCCGGTTTTTAACAACAGGACGGCTGCCGCCTATGCCTTTAGCGGAAAGCCGAGAACCGCTTACTCCGTGCGCGATAAGCCAGTCTTTTACAAATTCAGCGCGGCGAGAAGAAAGAGGTATAAGTTCTTCATCTTCTTCCTTCTGAGTACCGGTTTCACTATTGGCATGTCCTTCAACCATTACTCTATAATCACGGAACTTCTGTAAAATCTCCGCAATTCTGGTAAGTACGCGAATATTATTATCAATAACCGGCTGGTCAAGACCGCGTCGTCTATCGTCAGCTTTACCTTTGAAATCGGCGTTATTAGCGCGGAAGATGATGGCAGGCACACGGATTATATACCGGTCTCCGTCTCTTATAACCAACACGTCAACCGTTACCGCGCCTTGTACCAGCGCGCTCTGAGTCTGCGTGTCTATAACCGTTAAAGAATACGGATAATCCATCGCCGATTCAACAAGCTCGCCGTTATCGCCTTTACCGTTCCATTCTATTTTTGGGGGAATTTCAGATTTTCCGCTCCATGTCTTGAACGGTTTGTTATTCGGGTCGTTTATGGTAAGCGTCCATGAAGCGATTGGCATTACGGATTTCACGGCTATATTCATCAACAGCGTATCGTCAGAACCGTCGCCGTCCGGACTAAACCATTTTGGCGATGTTGTTACCGTAACTCTTGGCGGAAGTCCTGTGCAAAGAAACGGCGCTGTTTCAGACGTAATTTTATTTCCTTTAAGGTATTTTATCGTAAGCACACCCTTAAAGCTGCCTTCGGCTATGCCGCCTGCTGTCGTTTTGCCGTCCCAATCAAGCTGAGACGGCAGCGTATCTCCCGTCCGCGTCCATTCCCGTACTGCGCCGCCGTTGCCGTCCGCCGGTACAACAGCATAATTCCAGTTTTCTATGCCGGTTTTCAAGTTAGTCATTATGCTGAAAGTCTGCCGTCCGGTTTTGCCATTGGGCGCAAGTTCGGCTACGGAACGTCCTGTCTGGGCTTCCGGTGTTATTGGATCGAGATGAATGTCCGTAATTCCGGCGGGCGCCGATTTATTTCCGGCGGCGTCTACCGCACTGATTGAATAGCTGTAATACCCTTCCGGCAGCATAATGCCGTGATCGTTTTTACCGTCCCACACAACCGCGGTTGGAGTCGAATCGCGCCATTCAAAGACGCGCACAACCTTTCCGTCTTTATCTTTTATGTACGCCGTCCAAAGATCCTCGCGCGTTCCTGATTGAGAAATCGTAAACGCCGGTTTTGCCGCATCGCCAAAAATTTTTGAAGAAGGCGGCGTAATAGTTACCGCCGGCGGAACGGTGTCAATAACCACGCGGTAACGCTGAGTTTCGCTATAGTTGTCGTTATCATCGGTGGCGGTAAAAAAGAAAAAATACGTGCCGTCAGGGCATTTTGCGCCCGAATCATTTTTTCCGTCCCACACAAGAGGTTTAGGCGCGGGGACGCTCTGTTTCGGCTTAAAGAACGCCGCAAGAATCTTGCGCCAGTTTTCAGGCCGTTCGTTGATTTTTTCTAGGACTTCTTTCTTAGTATACACAGGTTTGCCGGAAGAATCGGTAACAATAAAGTACCACGATTTAATATAGCGGCTGTCCGAAATAGAAACCGGCACCGTAATTGCTTTTTTGGGGCTGTCTGTACCCGGCGAAAAAGAATACGTTGTTTGCGCGGCGGCAGGAAACAGAACCGCCGCGAGGAATGTTAGTGTAAGTATGTTTTGTTTTATTATACGCATGATTATATACTCCTTAAATTATTCGTAGCGGACTTCGCCTACGGAAATATCCGGCGGAAGAAGATCTTTTACGCCAAAACTCGCTGCCGCGCCAAAAGAAACGGCCTGTACGCCGCCGCCAAGCTTTTGCCACAAACCGTCGGCGTCAATCGTTGTTTCGTTAAATCCGCGCTTACTCATTGTTTCGTTGCCCGCCGTATTAACGGAGAACCGTACGCCTATACCGATATACGGAGTATGTACCGGATCTTTATCTTTATAGTCAATCGCTTCTCCTACGTTAAAATCCCATCCGGCGGATATGAACACAAAGTCTTTAATCGAGGCTTGTACGCCGGCGTTAAACAGAATATTTTTAAGAGACGGAAGCGCGATGTCCGATGAAACTCCTACGACAATGCCGTTCGCATCAAACAGAGACGCCGCCACGCCGGCTTTCGGCGTAAGAAAACCCGGAAATCCCGTAACGCCTTCTTCATATTTTTGAGAACCTTTCGTTTCAAACGTTTTACCGATATTCTGCAGAACCGCCGCAAAGCGTACGTTCTTTAAAAACAAAAGTTCCCGTATACGATACCATGCGCCTATATCGCCGGCCATATAAGAATCTTCAGCCGGAGTGTAACTAAGCATACCGCCGGTAAAAGAAAAGCCAAAAAACAGGTTGTCGGTTACGTCCCGTGAAAATCCCAGCCGGAAAAGCGCAATATTACCCAGCGGGACTTCATCAAGTTTGGTAAAAACTCCCTGTACGCCGCCGGTAAACACGCCTATACGGGTAGGATAACTCAGTCCCAGCCGCATTGCGCCGCCTATTTCGCTGTTTTTTTCGTCAAACAGCCCCGTGAAACCCGCATCCATTGACGGACATTGCAATCCGGCTGTCAGCGCCGGATTCATGTTTATCGAATACGAACCTTCCGAGAAGATGCCGCCGCCCGCCGCCGAATTGGCGCTCGTTATAAATTTGGGATGGCCAAATAAAAAGAGGTTTTGTCCTCCTTGAGGAGGCTCATACGCATATAAGCCGCCGGTAAACAGCGCAAAAACCACCAAAAAAACTGAGATTTTCTTCAACTTTCACTCTCCTGATTCTCTATATTGTTAAAGATATCACATATATCGGATGTTGTTAAGCGAAACTATTGAAGAAAAATTGGGGGGATAGTGGACAGTGGCGAACCTTTAGTGTCGCTGTCGCGCCTAACGCTCTGAAATCTGACATCTGGAAACGCCGCGCCGCCATCGTTCTAAATCGCACTGAAAAATATCTTTATATGACCATTGACTATATTATCACGATGTGATATGCTACGGCTTCGAATACTGGCGCTAGACCAGCTAGGAGGTATATTGGCGGAAAAGGGTTTGCGGATAAATGAGCATATTAGAGTTCGGGAAGTCCGTTTGATTAGGGATTCGGGTGAACAGGAAGTCATGCAGACTTTTGACGCGCTTGCAATTGCCCGAGAACAAGGTCTTGATTTGGTTGAAGTAGCCCCACAGGCGCAGCCGCCTGTGGTCAAGATAATGAACTATGGAAAGTTCAAGTTTGAAAACGAAAAAAAGAACCGTGAAGCAAAAAAGAAACAAAAATTGCTCAAATTAAAAGAAATCCGTATGCAGCCGAAGATTGATGATCACGATCTTGATTTTAAGTCCAAGCACATTAAAGAGTTCCTCGGTGAGGGTAATAAAGTAAAAGTTACTATCCGGTTTAGAGGACGGGAGCTTGCTCATACTGAGTTGGGAAAGGTTGTACTTGATGATGTTTTAGAACGGTTGGACGGCGAGTTTGTCTTAGATAAAGCACCTTTAATGGAAGGGAAATTTATGTCAATGATACTAAGCCCAAAACTAAAGAAATAATTTTCCGGAGAATGCGCCGGATTATACGGATTGAGGAGTTTATATGCCAAAAATGAAAACAAGAAAAAGCGCGGCAAAGCGCTTCTCTTTTACAGGATCAGGGAAGGTTAAGTATAAAAAACAAAACCTTCGCCATATTCTTACAAAGAAATCAACAAAAAGAAAACGGAATCTCCGTCATGCAGGAATCTTGTCTGCGGAAAATGTTCCCGTTGTGCGAAAGAAATTATTACCGTACGGATAAAATAGAGAGGAAAAAAGTATATGTCAAGGGCAATTGACGGCTCCAAAAGAAAAGAGCACCGAAAAAAAATATTAAAACAGGCCAAAGGTTATTGGGGAAGAAGACATTCAAACTATAAAACCGCGAAAGACGCAGTCGCAAAAGCGCTCTCATACGCATATCGCGACCGCCGCGACCGTAAAGGCGTATTTCGCCGGATTTGGATCATTCGTATAAACGCCGCGTGCCGTCCGTTTGGACTCTCGTACTCGCGTTTTATTGAAGGTCTCAATAAGGCCGGTATTGAAATAAATCGCAAGATTTTGGCAAACCTTGCAATTGAAGATGCCGGCGCATTTAAAGCCATAATTGAAAAGGTAAAACAAACGCTGGGGGCGTAAATGGTTTCTATAGAACAAGTCAGACTGCTGGAAGCTCGGGTGATCAAAACAATAGAGTTTGTTGATCAGGTTACCGAAGAAAATACACTTCTTAAAAGCAAACTTGATTCATGTCAAAAACGAATTGACGAGCTTGAAGTCCTTATTCAACGGTTCAAGGAAGATCAGGTCAAAATTGAAGACAGTATTATCTCCGCGCTTGATCGCCTTAATAAATTTGAAGATGATATGGGAAAGGGATTATCTAATGTAAAAGCGGAATCCACTGTGGCGGTAAAATATGCCGCCGTCCAGCCGCCGGAACATAGTTCGCCTGAGCAGTCTGCTCATTCTGAGGCTGTCCCCAGTGATGGTTTTGTGCTGAAAGAAATGCCCTACGATCCGGCGAGTACGGTAGAAAGCGGGCAATTATCTGGGGAGCTTGAAATATTCTGATTCTAACGGAAAAATATGATTAAATCTGAAATCCGTATTGATTTATTGGGAGCCTCTTTTTCCCTTACAGTTGATGAAGATCCGGTCTATTTGCAAACATTGCTTGGCCGTTACCGGGCAGTTATCGAGAACACGCAAAAAAATACGGGATTGTCAGATCCGTTAAAAATCGCAATACTTGCAGGATTTCAGCTTTGTGATAATCTTGAAAAACTTCGCAATGATATTTATGGCAAAAACACGCGCGAATCAATTGAAGCTGAAAAACGGCTGCTTAGTTTAATTGACAAGATTGATAAAACGCTTCCGGCGTAAAATTCGCGGTATTAGGCCAATTCACGGTATTAACGCCAATTTGTTTATAGAGCGGTAAACCCAGCCTGCTCGATTGCCGTTTTAAGCGATTCCAGCGTAACCGTTTCGCTGTGCTCGATTTCAGCAGTTTTTGATTTAAGATTTACTTCGGCTTTATGAACGCCTTGTACTTCCTTTATCGCCGAAGAAACTGCTTTTACGCAGTGTTCGCAGCTCATGCCTTCAACTGTAACTTTTGTTTTCATTAAATTTATTCCTTTGTTGTCGTTTTTTCAGGAACGTTATCGTCAGCGTTCTCTGGCTGAATATCTTGTTTATAAGGGTTCAGTTCGATGCAAATTTCAATACAATCACCGTCTGTTCTGGTTGAGCCAAGCGGGAAATAGTAAACTTTTTCTCCGTGCTTTATAGAAATAGTCTGGATGGCTGTTTCGTAACTTATGCTGCCTTGATGATTTTCTGACCATATCTGTCCTTGCGCAACAAGCACCCAATTATTACTGCCGTGTGGACGGTAAGCGGTAAGCTGAACAACTACGGCAATATTTGCTCCTACAAGTTTTAGCATTACCGGCCGGCCGGGGATAGTTATTTTATCATATTCATCTTTCCAAATTTCTTCACCGGCATCTGAAAGAATACGTGCCAAAATACGCATTGACACGGCGTTCTTTTGCAGGCCGGGAAAAAGTTTGTCAAAGCGTACGGATGGCGGCCATGCCGGATCGTGCATAACTTGTTTGTCTTGCCGGTACGGTTCATTGCGTTCTTTTTCTCCATCTGGAGCAGGGGCGGGCAACTGCTGCCCGAACAAGGGTCCAGCGCCTATGATAAGAAAAACAGATACGCTAAGTAACCGGTTTGAAAAAGAAACGCTCATGGCTCGGCACTTCTCCCAGGTCGACTTGATGCATTTATAAGACGAGGTCCTCCATAACGGTTAAAGCTGCCTCTTTCGGGCAGTCTGATGATAACGCTGTCCGAATCTCCGTCATCTTCTAAAAATTGCAATACGTCTTTTATATTTGAAGTATTTAGCATTGATGGCGGATTGTCTTTGTAAGCGGCTTCTTCAGGGATACTTATTATATTACCGCCTTCAATTCCAGACAGCGGCTGCCGGTTTCCCCCTGAGACTTGAACAAGAAGCAGCGCGAATGTAAAAACCGCCGTAAGTCCTGCAGTTATGGCGACAGGCATTGGAAGCCGGACTTCGCGCCGCCAAAAACTCCGGCGCGCCAGAATACTTTGCCGGACGTTCCGTCCTTGTTTGATTCTATCCTGAAATTTTTTCCAAATACGAACTTGCGCCGTCTCAAGATTTTGTTCAGGCGGCTCATGAAGGCCGCCGGAAAGTCCGGCAAATCCTGAAATAACTTTTGCACAAGACTTGCACGACCCGATATGGTCTTTCATTTTTTCTTTGAACGGACTGGGAAGTTCGCCGTCAAAATAAATCGAAAGTATGTTTTTACTAGGGCACATTATTAGCCTCCGTATTTTTTCTGGAAAGAATCTCTTGCAATTTTCCTCTTGCTCTGAAAACGCGTACTTTGACGTTACTTTCGCTGATGCCAAGCACACGCCCAATTTCTTTATAGTTTAATTCTCCCCATTCTTTTAATTCCAAGACCTCCCGCAATCTGGCGGGAAGTTTCTGCAACGCTTCCCGTACTTCAAGAATTGATTCTTTATTAATGAACTCGCCTTCTCCAGATATTTGTTCTCTTGAATCTTCACGAAAGGCTTTCTGATAAATTTTTATCTCGCGTTGTTTGCGCTTTGCGTAATTCAGCGCGGCGTTTTTTACCACTCTAATCAACCAAAATTTTGCCTCATCCTGATTCGGAAAGCTCATATTTTTTTCATATAAACGGAAGAACGCCTCTTGGCATAAGTCTTCGGCGGCTTCTTCGCTTCCCGCAATTCGCCATGCAATCCGGTAAATAACGGGGAATACCGTATCATATATTTTTTTAAACTCTGATGCTGGCATTTCTCATCTCTATTGAAAACAATCCTGATTGGTTTTAGGTTACAAATGCGGTTTGTTTTGGTCAAGGCTTATTGACAGGTTGTATTCCAAAAGATTCCATGCGTTTTATAATGATGTTGTTCCGTATACCAAGCCGCTGGAAATCACGCAGCGCTTCAATCGCTGATTCTTTGTCGCCCGTTTTTTCATAACATTTGGAGAGTTCAAGATATGGCCGGTAATTTTTACAATCTTTACTAATCAAATCGCGCAATGACGAGATAGCTTCGTCAATTCGTCCATTTATTTCGGCAATAATCGAAAGTCCCAGAATAGCGTATGTGTCAAATTCGATATTAAGAGCGCGGTTATAGTATTCTGTGGCGTTTTCATAATCTTTAAGCGCACAATAAGCGTCTCCAGCGCGGGTTAGAAGAATTTTATTACGAGGATCTTTTTCCAGCAGCGTATTCCAGCACTCAAGAGCGCGTTCCGGCTGGTTTAATCCTCTAAAACAATCTCCCAGACCGAATAAGGCGTAAAAGTTTGTGCTTTCTCGCTGAATAGCGGCGTCAAAATAAATTATGCCGTTCTCGAATGACTTTAATTTACGATGGCAGTTCCCAATTGAAGTTAAGACGCGAATATCAGCATTGGCCATACCATGTTTTTCGACCATTTTTTCCCAGTAAAAGAGCGCGTCGCGGTATTCTTTAAAGTCGTAATGGAGGTGTCCCAATCCGATAATAGCATACGAATTGTCTTCCTGAAAATCCAGTACCTGCTGATACATTGCCTTTGAGCTTTTGAAGTTGTGTAATTTCCGGTATGTATCTGCGACGCGCGTTAAGATCGTTATGTTTTTCGGATCATGTTCAAGATAAAGATCCCAAACCTCAATTGCTTTATTGTATTGATTAAGAGTTTTATAACAATCAGCAAGTCCAAAAAGGGCATAATTATTATGGGGATGATAGTCAAGACAGCGTTGGTAGAACTCTATTGCCTCATGAAAACTGCCTAATTTGCGCAGGGCGTCTCCAAGTCCTACCAACGCATAATTGTTTCCATGATCAACTTCAAGTATTTTGCTAAAATAATTTTTAGCGTCAGCATTTTTATTTTCTTTTAGGAGCTGATAGCCCTTTTTGGACAGCGCGGCAAGTTCTTCTTGTCCATTAGCTGGATTTAAACAATTCGATTTATGTTCGACAGGCCGGTGAAATATCCGGCGGACATGAATTTCAGCCATGAATTGCCTCGTCTTCTTTTATAAGACCCTTGATGAAAATAGAAAGTTCCATGCATATCTCCTCTGATTTTTTTCTGTCATGCGCTGTCCAGTACATCCTAAGAGCGTCAATTAGGCTTCCCTTTTTTTTATAATAATCGCCTATACGGGAAAGCCCATCGGAATATCCGGTGGTAATAAAAATACGCCGTGCATCTTCTATTTTTCCACTGTTAAAAAGCGCGTTTCCTCTGCGGTTTAATGCAGCTTTTTGAGCACTTTCAACATCTCCTTTTACGGTTTCTTTTAGAAAAACCTCTTCTTCTTCGAATTTTTCCAAAAGATTTTCATCAAATATATGCCCATTCACGATACATTCATTCTCCGATTTTCAGGCATTTTAGTTAAAAATGAAAAGAAATACAAGCGGTTTAATCAAGCTTGATGGCCGTTCAGTCAGTGTATGACCGTGTCATGACTGAACGCTGTATTCAACGCTGTTATTCAAGCGGCGGAAAGTATCCTGATTCATCACGGCCTGAGCGTTCAAGCAGATGCACTTCCGCCGTGATTGGCAAGAATGCACGTCCAAAATCTGTTGAAAGGCCTGAACGGTATGAAAGCGAATAAGCGCCGGACAGTTCGGTTACAAGGGTTTTCAGCGCAGGGCCTATTCCTTGCGGTCTGTAAAGCCGCAGCGCCTCTCCGCCTGTTTCCCGGCATAAATAGAGGATTGCATCACTGGCGTCTTTATTACCGGCCAGAATGCAGTAGAATGCGATATTGTTATTCGCCAAATAGGCGGTAAGTTCGGAAAGGCTGTACTGTTCAAAGGCCATTTCGCCAAGCTCGCCGGAACTTACGAATACAACGGCGCGTTTTTTTGAGCGCGGAAGAAGTTCTGTGGCGGCGAGGCGAAGTCCGAGGTCAAAGCGCCACGCAAGGCTGTAGGGGCCAGCGCGCGCTGCTGTGGCAAGGCTTGAAGGCACGGCTGCGTCAAAGCGTTCCCGTACGGGCTGTATGCCTGCCGAGATTATTGCGGCTATAGTACCGTTTGACTCTCTTATTGTAGCGTTTATATCGTTGAGCGCGCCGGCAAAATCATTTTGCAGCACGGCGGCTTCGGGCGAGCGTTCAAGCAGCACGGCAATTTCCGTTGTTCTGATAGAATTGCCTACGCCAAGGAGCTGCTGATCCGCGACAGGATAGCCACGTTCACTCAGCATAAAGTTGCGTGCATCAAGACCCACGATGGGGCAGCGTCTGGAATCCTGTACGGAAATCTCAAGGGAGACTTTGGGGAAATCGTCATTTACGATACGATCTATCTGGACAAAGAGGCCGGAGGCCACGTCCCCTACGGCGGCAAGTACGTCAACTTCGTTTCCATTGAAGTCTGCGGCAAGAATAGAGCCATTTTTGTCAAAGCCGGCGCCGATGTACCGGATTCTGGAGTTACCCGGAGCGGTAATTTCTTTTACTATGCCGGAATACGGATCGGCGGCAAGTATTCTATTGGTATCGGCAACGAGCAGATTTCCGTCTGGGAACAATTTCAGGCTTTCTGGCGCGTTAAGGCCGGTATCTATGGCGGTTCCGAGATATGCGCCATCGCTGTCGAACATATATATTTTCTTTGCTATACCGTCTGCGGCATAGATTACGCCGTCTTTTACGATAAGTCCTGTTGGCAGCAGGAATCCCGGGAACGAGTCGTCTCTTTTACCGAAGCTGTGGATAAATTCTCCGTCAGGGTCGAATTTTGAGATACGTTTGTTTCCAAACTCGACAGCGTAGATATAGCCGGATTCATCGCAGGCCAGCGCCGCCGGGCCGACAAGTTCGCCGCGTCCCAAACCTTTTTTGCCGATATAGGAAAGCCATTCGCCGGTTTCGGAGAGGACGCTGATGCGTCCGCCGCGGAACTCCGAGACATAGAGTCTGCCGTCAAGTCCCCGTACTATATCGTAGGGGCGGTCAAATCCGGAGATTGGCCCGCGGCGGCGGACACGCGCAATACCATTTACGTCAAGTTTTACGATCTCGTTGCTGCCGTATGCGACAACCCAGACAGAGCCGTCATCGCAGGCGAGTACGGAGGATGGCTGGCTGAAGACCGTCGTTTTATCAAATCTTCCGGCAAAGATGCCTGTTTCGACATAGCGCGGCGCGTCATTCATTGTAAAGAAAAGGCCGCGTCTGCCGCGCACGATTTCTATTTTGCTGTTTAGAATAACTGCTTCCGGTGAAGCGGGGGGGTAGGCGTGCGTTGCAGCATACCATTGCCGCAGGGCGATTTCTTCCATACCGGAGCGATAGTAAGCCTTCCCCAGCCAGTCAAGAATCAATCCTTCTCCGGGCTTGTAAGAAAGCGCCTGTTCCAAAGACAGGATAGCTTCATTAAAGGCGTATCTGTTATAGGCCTCAAGTCCGGTACGGAACGATTCCGTAGCGTTGAGCGCGTTGACGTCTGTGCCGAGCGCCGATCCCTGCTGAGAATAAAGCGGCGCCGGTGTTATCAGCGGTATTATCAGTAAAAGTGCGCGTAAATACGCGCCGCAACGTTTCATATTACGAAGCGTCTCCTACGAGAACCTTCATGTGTTTTGATATTTCTTTTTGGCGCGGGGCAAGGTCAAGGGCGCGGCGCAGGTAGGAGCGCGCTTCGGTGAGTTCTCCTGTTTTGTAGTACGCCCAGCCGAGCGAATCAAGGTAAGCGGGGCATGTGGGGCGTTTTTCTACGGCTTTTTTACAGAGTTCAACTCCGCGTTTAGCATCTTCTCCGGTCTCGGCCAGGATAAAGCCGAGACTGTTCATAGCGGTAGTGTTATTCGCTTCTATTTCAAGAGCTTTTTCGTAGAAGCGGACGGCTTTGACGTTATCTTTCTGGCACCACGCCGAATAACCAAGCATAGTGTATATCTGGACGGAGTGGAATCCGCTTTTTGCCAGCCGGTCAAGTTCAAATTCGGCCAGTTTGTAGCGGCGGGTAGAGAGGTAGATGAATGCGAGGGTAAGGCGGCACTGATAGATTCTAAGGTTTCCGCCGTTGACGGACGTTACCTGTTCAAGATAGAGAACGGCATCGTTATAGCGTTCCAGTTTAGCGTAACAAAGTCCAAGGTAATAGGCGTAATCGGCTTTCTCTTCTGGTGAGAATGAGGAAGCGTCCACTTCCTGAAAGGAATGGAGCGCCGAGTCCCAGCGCTTCATGGTAAAGAACTTTATTGCTTCTTCGTATTTTGCCGTCATATAAGCCGTTCCTCTTATACGACAAGCTCGTCTTCACCCGCGCGCGACACGACGATTTCGCCCGTATCCTCAAGGTGGCGGATAATGGAAACGATCTTCTGCTGGGCTTCTTCAACGTCTTTCAAACGCACCGGCCCCATAAACTCCATATCTTCTTTGAGCATGGAAGCCGCTCGTTTTGACATATTGCGGAAGATTTTGTCTTGGACTTCCGAATCGACGGACTTGAGCGCTTTTGAAAGCTCTGAAGTATCGACTTCGCGCATGACTTTCTGGATGGAGCGGTCGTCGAGCATGACAATATCTTCGAACACGAACATTTTCTTTTTGATTTCCTCAGCAAGCTCTGGATCTTCTTCTTCGAGGGCTTCGATAATCTGCTTTTCAGAGGAACGGTCAACGAGGTTCAGGATTTCGACAACGCTGCCTACGCCGCCCGCTGCGGTATAGTCTTCGCTGGAGAGCGTTGAGAGCTTCTTCTCAAGCACGCGCTCAACTTCGCGCAAGACTTCCGGCGAGGTTCTATCCATTATGGCGATACGCCGCGCCACTTCCGCCTGCACTTCATGGGGCAGGTTTTGGAGGATGACGGACGCTTTGTTTGGTTCGAGGTATGCCAGAATCAGCGCGATGGTCTGGGGAAGCTCCTGTTGAATAAAGTTCAGCAGATGAGCCGGATCTGTCCGGCGGATAAAGTCGAACGGGCGCACTTGGAGGCTTGAAGTAAGACGATTGATGATGTCGACGGCCTTTTGGCTTCCGAGCGATTTTTCAAGAAGCTCCCGCGCGTAGTCGATACCGCCGATGGAGATGAACTGGTTTGCCATCATGAGTTCTTGGAACTCAGTAAGGATGGCGTCCTTTTGTTCCGGCTCGATAGTCTCAAGCCGTGCAATCTCAAAAGTCAACGTTTCAATTTCATCTTCCCGCAGATACTTAAAAATCTCCGCAGAAATATCCGAGCCGATACTGACCAAAAATATCGCCGCCTTCTGACGGCCTGTAAGGTCTTTTATATCCTTCTTTTTTTTCTTTTCTTCCGACATAAATGCGCTCCCAAATCATAAACACATGGGACTAGTGTACCGCAATAAGATTAAAAGTGTCAAGCGCACCGCGCGCCGCTCCTGCGCCGCCCAAGAAAGATTTCAGATTCCAGATTTCTGCTGGAAGAGTTTCGGGATTCGGAGGGTCAGAGTTCGGGGAAGGGATGTCCGCACACGGATTTCAGGACGCAAAGGCCGCGCGGAAATTAGAAAGCACGGATTGCGGGTCAGCAGAAATGAGGAGGCGCGTGAGTACGGGAACGCGCAGGCCGGGCGGGTAAACGGAATACTCAAGCAGGAATACGGTTTTGCTGCCGCTTTTAAGAGTAAGGCGGATACGATAAAGCCGGCGGCTCTAGCCGTGGAGGCGGCGGCTATAGCCGCGGAGGCGGGTGCTATAGCCGCGGGGTCGGGGGCTATAGCCGCGGGGTCGGGGGCTATAGCCGCGGAGGCGGGGGCTATAGCCGCGGAGGCGGCGGCTATAGCCGTGGAGGCGCGGGCTCTAGCCGCGGGGTCGGGGGCTAAAGCCGTGGAGGCGGGGGCTCTAGCCGCAGAGCCGAAGGCAAAAGCCGCGGGGGCGGCGGCTCTAGCCGCAGAGCCGAAGGCAAAAGCCGCGGGGGTGGCGGCTCTAGCCGCAGAGCCGAAGGCAAAAGCCGCTTGATTTTTCCGTCAGCCTACTTCTTGGGGCAGAACCACCGGCGACTGACACCCGGCCCCCGAACCCCGGCTCTTGACAAAACAAAGAACGCGCGCGACAATTCAGAAGGATATATTCTACAAAATTCAACAGGAGGTTTTTAATGATTTTAGTAAGAAAGGCCGCAATAACGCTGTGCGCTGCGGCGTTTTTCGCCGGATGCGCAGGCGGCGCAAAAGAAGGACAAGAATTCGTACTGGTGAATGGCACTGAAATTCAGTCCATAGACCCAACGCAGGTTCAGGGCGTACCGGAACACCGCGTTTCACTTGCGCTTTTTGAGGAGCTTGTCAGAAATGACCCCCAAACAAGCGCGGCCGTACCGGGCGTTGCGGAAAGCTGGACTCTCAATGAAGACGGCTCGGTGATCACCTTCAAAATACGCAAAGACGCTGTATGGAGTGACGGAACGCCGATTACCGCTCAGACGTTTGTCGATTCGTGGCTCTATCACTTAAATCCCGAAACGGCGGACGAGTACGCTTATATGCCCGGCATGGTAATTAAAGGCGCTGACGCTTACAACACCGGCACGGGAAGCCCAGAAGATGTCGCCATCCGCGCCCTTGATCCGCTGACGTTTGAAGTAACGCTTGTCGGCAGCGTACCGTACGCGCTGGACATGATGGCGCACTACGCATTCGCACCCCTGCCAATGCACGTCTTAGAAAAATACGGCAGAGACTGGATAAAAAAAGAAAATTTCGTCTGTAACGGCCCGTTCGTCTTAAAAGAATGGATACCCAACGACAGACTCGTTGTTGTCGCCAATGACAAATACTGGAATAAAAGCAACGTGTTCTTGAATCAGATAACCTTTTTGCCCATAGAAGACACCAATACGGCGTATCAGGCGTATAAAGCCGGCGAAGTCGACTGGGTTTATAACGTGCCGCTTGCCCTGTTGGACGAACTCAAACTAGACAAGAACTTCCACACGGCATCTCAGGCGGGAACGTATTATTACTCCGTCAAAACCACACACCCGATTCTGCAGGACGCGCGTATCAGAAAGGCGCTCTCAATGGCTTTGAACCGGCAGGAACTCATCGACAGCGTAACCAAAGGCGGCCAGATTCCCGCGTTTGCCCTCGCGCCGCCGATGGGCGGTTACGAGCCGGCCACCGGTACAGGCTATGACGTGGCCGAAGCCCAAAGGCTTTTGGCCGAGGCAGGTTATCCTGAAGGCAAGGGGCTTCCGGTCTTTACCGTAATCTATAACACGCTTGACAGTCACCGCGTTATCGCCGAATACATTCAGGCGCAATGGAAAGAGAACCTCGGCGTCAACATCACGCTCCAGAACCTTGAGTGGGCAACCTTTTTGGACGAGCGCCGGTCAAGCCGCATGGAGATCGCCCGCAACGGCTGGATAAGCGACTATTCTGACGTGCAAAACTTTCTTGACTTGCTCGTGTCGGGAACGGGCAATAATGACGGCAAATACAGCAATCCCGAATACGACCGCCTGATTCGGCAGGCCGCAGCCATGCCCGGCGGCGCGGAACGAAACGCCGTCATGCGCCAAGCGGAAGAAATCGCCATAACGCAAGACCAGGCGGTCATCCCTATATATTATTACGTCTCCCAGCACCTGATTGACCTTGACAAATGGTCCGGCTGGTATGAAAATGCGCTCGACATCCATCCATGGATAGGAATAAAGCGCAAATAGGAGTACGCCGCTGATGGGACGCTTTATCGCACACCGGTTTTTAAGCGTAATTCCAACGATGTTCGTTATTATTACGCTGAGTTTTTTCATGATGCACGCCGCGCCGGGCGGGCCTTTCTCGCGCGAGAAAGAACTTCCCCCGGGCGTGATGGAGAATTTGCTCAAGAAATACCATTTGGACGAAAGCGTCCCCCAGCAGTATCTTCGCTTTTTAGGAAACGTCATGCACGGCGATCTTGGCCCGTCTTTCAAAAACAAAGATTTCACAGTGAATCAGCTTATTGCGATCGGTCTGCCCAATTCTATTCTGCTGGGGACTATCGCGCTGTCTCTCGCTTTCTTTTGTGGAGTAGGCGCAGGCATTATTTCCGCGCTGCGCCAGAATTCGGCGCTGGACTACGGCGTTATGTCCGTGGCCGTTATGGGGATTTCCGTGCCGCTTTTTGTGGCCGGCCCGATCCTCATGCTGATTTTCGCGGTATGGCTCAAGCTGCTGCCGATACAAGGCTGGATTACCGGCAGAAGCGGTCCTGCCGCGCTGGTTTTACCGGCGATAACGCTGTCCCTGCCATACTTTGCCTATATCACACGCCTTTCCCGCGCAAGCATTCTTGAAACGCTCCGCTCGGATTATATCAGGACGGCCCGCGCAAAAGGCTGTTCCATGCCGGTTATCATGTTCAAACACGTCTTGAAAGGCGCGCTGCTTCCTGTGGTAAGTTATCTTGGGCCGGCTTTTGCAGGCATTATCACAGGTTCGGTTATTGTAGAAAGCATTTTTGCAATACCGGGACTTGGCTCGGCGTTTGTACGGTCGGCGTTGAACCGTGATTACACACTGATTATGGGAACGGTAATCGTTTATTCGCTGATTCTGATAATTATGAATTTTGTGGTTGACATTATTTACGGACTGCTTGATCCACGTATTTCTTATAAATAATAAACCGTAATAAGCGCCCATAGACAAAGGGGCTTGTCTTTTTATTTAAAATACGCTTAAATACTATACACGCCACCTTAGCTCAGTTGGTAGAGCAAAGGACTGAAAATCCTTGTGTCTAGAGTTCGATTCTCTGAGGTGGCAAAAGGTTTTCTACGTATGGATTTAAGAGAAAAAGAGTGCGCCGCAGGTTTAATTGACCGGTTTATGCGATATGTGAAAATCTGTACAACAAGCAATGGCTATTCATCAGCAACGCCTTCTACCGAAGAACAGTGGGAACTTGCAAAACTCCTTGTAGAAGAACTGAAATCAATTGGTATTGATGATATAGAGCTTACTTCTGCGTGTTATGTTATTGCAAGAGTGCCGTCCAATAGCGCTCATGATTTACCTGCCATAGGGTTTCTTGCTCATATTGATACCTCGCCTGACGTAAACGGGAAAAATGTAACGCCTATACTTGAAGAATACAATGGCCTCGCCATTCAATTGAAAGAAGGAGTTGTTCTCGATCCGGCTTCCGACTCTGACCTTGCAGCTCATAAAGGAAAATCAATAATTCACACGGATGGAACATCTCTCTTGGGCGCAGACGATAAAGCCGGTATTGCCGAGATTATGACGGCGTTAGCGTATCTGCTTGCACATCCAGAGATAAAGCGTCCGCCGTTAGAAATTATTTTTTCACCTGACGAAGAAACCGGAAATGGCCTTGCTGAACTTCCGTTTGACAAACTAAAATCAAAGTTTTGCTACACGCTTGACGGCGGCCCGTCGCCGGAAATTGAGGCGGAGTGTTTTAACGCATATTCCGCTGTGGTACAATTTTATGGAAATGTCATTCATCCCGGTTCAGCGCGGGGAAAACTTACAAATGCGGCGGTTATGGCGGCCTATTTTGCCTCTCTTATCCCACGTTCAGAAAGTCCTGAAGCAACAGACGGGTATTATGGCTATTATTGTGTTACAAAAATTGAAGGCGCCCAAGAAAAAGCTCACATCGAATTGCTGATCAGGGATTTTGAGCAAGAAGGTATAACTCGAAGACTTACGGCGCTTGTGTCCTTCGCCCGTGCAACGGAAGCGGCGTTTCCCGGAGGCAAAATTAAAATTGAAACGAAATCAAGTTACTTTAACATGAAAGAAAAAATCAATGCGGAGCCTGCCGTCATGGAAAAACTTATTGCCGCATGCCGGAATACCGGTATCGAGCCGGTATTAAAACCAATTCGCGGCGGCACGGACGGTTCGCGCCTTACCGAGCTTGGCATACCAACGCCCAATATATTCACCGGCGCGCGTAATTTCCACAGCCGAAAAGAGTGGGCGTCTTTGGACGAAATGCTGGCGGCGGTCCGTTTAATTGTTGAGCTGACGAAGCTATGGGCGGACGCCGCCTGATCTGCCGTAACCGGCGCAGATACTCTATTATCGTTCAGGATACAGCACAGCGCGGACAAGCCCGTTCTGCAATACTTCCTTCATCAAGGCCTGCATGGATGCAGCGGTAACGTTTTCATAAAATTCAGGACGCTTGTAAACGTATGATAACGGAATATTAAAAATAGCCGCATAGCTTGAAAACCGCCGTGAAATATAATTATCGCTCTGCATTGAAGATTCCCAGTTTTTTATCAAAGCCAATTTTGCCTTATTAAAAGTCTCATTACTAATTGCTCCTGAAGCAATTTTTGCAAGTTCAGCTTCAATTGCGGAATCAAGTTCATTTACACGATTAGGATCGCAGGCAAAATAAACCTGCAACGCGAGTTCCCCGGGTGGAAATAACGGCGAGAGCGTTAAATTCGGCGACACACTATAAACACCGCCACGTTTTTCACGTATTTCTTGAATAAGGACAATATTAAGATACTCACTTAGCATATCGGCCGTCATTGAATCCTCCATTGACCATGTTTTAACTCCAAGATGACCCATATACACATAGCTTTTCTCTTCTTTGCCTTTGTAAACAGCCTTGTCTACATTTCGCGGGAAAATTATATTTGGATTTTTCCACTCGCCAAACGGCGTTCCATCAGGTATCGATGCAAGATATGTCTCAACAAGCGGACGCATTACATCGTTATCAATATTTCCTACGAATACAAATGTATAATCTGAAGGATTGCGGCAGCGCGCCGTCCATGTCTTAATCGTATCGAGATTGATTTTTTCAAGATCTTCTACCGTAACCGGCATAAAATACGGATTTTCGCTGTGAGCTATTTTTGTAATCTCATCGCTGAATACGCCTTCAGGACTATCACTGTGTTGAGCAAGCCTTGTTCTGGACGTATCTTTAATAACTCCGGCAGTTTTTTCATCGATGCGCGGCGCGGTAAAACCCATATAAAGCAGCTCAAAAAACGTTTTAATATCGCCTATAGTACTGAATCCTTCTATACTTCGCGTAAACATATCGGTGTTAAATGAAAGAGAAACCTGTTTACCGGCGAGTTTTTTTATTATTTCCGGCAATTCCCATTTGCCATATCCTGAAGCGTTTACAATTTCATCGGCAAATTTCACCGAAATAAGATCCTGAGGAGGCGCATTTGTTATGCCACCGCGGGCGGCGGCGCTCATTACAATCTGCTCATTCTGATTCTCCGTTGATTTTAACAGAACTTTTACCCCATTACTCAATTTCCAAATGACCGTATCGCTCTCTTTATCAATATCTTCGCTGATTATCTTCCCATTTTTCGGTTTTGAATCGAGTAATTCACCGGAAATCGTGTTTTCTTTGGGCTTTTCAATTTTTTCTTTTTTACTTTGATAAACTATCTCGACAATTTCATCTAACGAAGGTAAAAAACCTTCGTCTTTTGTATTGGTATCTATAAAAACAAGCAAATCATCTGATGAAAAATAATCCTTTACTGCCTTGTGAATTTCCTCCGCGTTTACGGATTGAAACATAACTCTAGCTGCGTCAAGCCGCCATGTTACATCCGGGAACGGATTTTCGGAAAGGAACATTTCAGTAAGCAAATCCACATAAGTACTTGAATTTGTTTTTTCTCTTTCCGCAACCGCAGTCTCAAAATCTGAAAGGAGCGTTTCTTTTGCACGCTCTATTTCACTTTTAAGAAAGCCAAACCGCTCTATAGACTCTTTTTGACGAAGCAGCGCGCAAAGCGTTTCTTTTATAAGGCCGCTTTTTGCCGTAGCTCCCATTAAATAATGCAGAGAGCGTTTTGTTATACGCTGATTTCCTGCAACAGCGTCAAAATAAGGCGTATCGGGATCATACGTAGCGCTGGTAAACCGCTCGCCTATCATAGAGACAATAAGGCTGTCGATTAATAAATTACGAAAATCTTTAAGCGTATTTCCCTGCTCAGACCATTGCCGTTTATAGTAGAGTGAAATATCGGGCATAGTAAGTTCAGGATCCGTAAATATTTCCGCGACAATTTTCCCTTTTTCAGGCGGCGGCAAATCATACTCAGGAATATTGAGCGGCGTTCTGGCGGCGGGCATTGTAAATGTTCCGGCAAGAGTCTTTTCAAGCTCCTCTCCGTCAAAATCACCTACAAAAATCAACGCCATATTATCAGCGCGGTACCACTTTTCATAAAAAGTACGCAGCCGTTCCGGCGGCGCGCTTTTTATAACATCCGGCAAGCCAATAGGAAGCCGTTCCGCATATTTTGAACCTTCAAAAATCATCGGGAAAAATACCCGCAAAGCGCGGTTCATTGCGCCGCGCCTTAACCGTTCCTCTTCAAGAATAATTGGACGTTCCTCATCAACGTCTTTTTGAGTAAAAGTAATCGCATGCGTCCAGTCATCAATAATTTGCAGCGCCCGTTCCGGCATTACTTTCTTGCCGTCATCATTTGTTGAGACAGGAACGGTAATTCCATATACCGTGCGATCAAAAGAAGTGTAAGCGTTGACGTGCGCGCCAAACCGCATTCCAAGACTTCTTAGATACTCAACAACTTCCGTTCCCGGGAAATGTTCTGTACCATCAAAAGCCATGTGTTCAACAAAATGGGCCAATCCCTGCTCGTCATCTTCTTCTAAAACAGAGCCGGCATTTACAGCCAATGTTATAAACGCCCTGTTCTCCGGTTTCTTGTTTTCCAGAATATAATATTTCAAACCGCTCGGCAAAACGCCTTCACGCACATTGCTGTTCAATGGAACTTGAGTACCGGCGTTTCCAAGCGAACCATACTTCTGAACGCATCCGGCAAATACTACGCAGACGGCAAACGCCGCCGCTTTAAAAAAAAGTTTATTTAACAACATAAAATCCTCTTGCTTTATATTTTTTTTATTAAGGAGAGACTGTAAGATATTAACTTGCGTAAATCAAGCGCGTACAACAAAAATGGCCGCGCTAAAAACATGATGTTGTTTTATGTATGGCGTTGCCATACATAAAACAACAAAATTAAATCCAAAGGCGAATACCAATAGCGCCTGAACCG
>JAITHJ010000014.1 GCA_031280035.1 Spirochaetaceae bacterium
AAGCCAATTCCCTTGAAGGGCTTCGGGAACAAGGCCGTCATCGTTATTCGAATCGGTAGGACATCCGGCCATAACCAAACCGGAGGCCGCAAGCAAAACCAGCGTTACCCAAAAATTACGTTTCTTGTTCATAGAAATTCCTTTCGCGGCGTTTGCGCCGCCGCCGTTGTAATTAAACCCTCATACGAAGGCTTATCCTCTCATTAAGACGAAACGGGAAGTTCGATAACAGAGTAATCACGCACGGGTTTGCAGCGCCGCGCGCGGGCGTACGGACGCGCGCGCGGCGTTTTAGAAAGATTAGAACGTCTTACCAAAGAGAAGCGGAAGAGTCATGGTTATTAAGCCGCCGTCTCCTCCAACGGTTGTTCCAAATCCGACTCTGGTCTCAAAAATCCAGCCGCCGGCTTTGCCAATATCGACTTTCCATCCAATCTGCGGTTTTATATGGAAAACGCCCGCTTTCTTGCCGTCAGAAACTTCCATTCCCATACCGCCGCCTTGATAGCCAAGACCGAGATTGAGAAAGAATACCCGTTTCCACGGATACCAGCGTACAAACGCATCGGCAAAGGACGGCGCGATAAGAAACGCGCTGTCAAACTCCCGCAGCGCAAAAAGGTTAATTCCGGCCTCAGCGCCGGCTGATAACGCGGGAGTTATCAGCCTTTCGTAACCGGCCGCTACCGGCCCGAAGAAGATCGTGTTCTTCTTTGAACCGTCATACTTCTCTTGGGCGAATACCCCTGTGGCAATTACCGCAAGAGCGGCAGTCAATAATAAAACTCGTTTCTTCATCAGAAACTCCTTAGCGCGGCGTTTACGCCGCCGTTGTAGTTAAACCCTCATACGAAGGCTTATCCTCTCATTAAGACGAAACGGGAAGTTCGATAACAGAGTAATCACGCACAGGTTTGTGATGCTGCGCGCGGGCGTACGGACGCGCGCGCGGCGTGAGGGGACGACAAGGGGCGGGGCGTTCATTCCCATTTTATTAGTATATCATAATCTATTGTCGATAGTATTATATATTCTTCATTCTCTTCTATTATATTCAGCGGTTTTTTTGTTGAGCGCCGGTTTGTTATTATTGCATCTTTTATTCTTCTTCCATTCATTTTCGGCAATTGATATTCTTCAAAACTAAAAGCGCGTATTTGTTTTACAATGTTATCAGCGGTTTGCTTAAAGTCAATTTTCAGATCGGAATAATTTATGGATTCTTTTGCGTAGTAACTGCTTCCTTCTATAGGCTGGGGATACCCGGTGATTTTATGATTCAATATATTGAGGAGGTTTGCCTTTACAAGCATCGTTCCATATTTGAGATATTTGAAATACAAGTCCCGCGCCGTATCTTTCTTGTCAATTCGAAATGATATTTGATCTATAATATCGCCGGTATCTATACTGTTATCTATTTTATGCAGCGTTACGCCACTTTCCGTTTCGCTGTTTAAGAGAGGCCACGAGGAAGTATACATTCCTCTATACTGCGGTAATTTTGAGAAATGCATATTATACAAGTATTTCGATCTAAATCTTTCCGGTACTACGATCCTGTCAAACTCCAGTGATAAAAACACCATTTCCATGTCATACAACTGATGTAAATGAGCGCATTTTATCCCCTCATCACAACATTTCTTCAGAAAAGACGGCTGCCATCCATCTTCCCCCGTATCGGAGTTGTTGGGAACGCCCACTATTTTATTTTTATCCAGCAACGTTAAAGCATACGTTAATACGTCAACCGCTATACTGTTTTTTCCCGCAATACATAACACTATATAGTTCCTCACAAAACGCCGGATTTACCGGCGGCTTTCCGGCTTGAGACGCAAGGATGCGTACATGGAAAATCAAAAGATAAAAACGAGACAAACTCCGTTAGGGGGTTGACAAAACGAACGCGGCGGCCAAAATTATCTGGTATCTGGTATCTGGTATCTGGTATCTGGTATCTGGTATCTGGTATCTGGTATCTGGTATCTGGTATCTGGTATCTGGTATCTGGTATCTGGTATCTGGCGAAAACTATATGTGCAGGCAACAAATAGGCAAAGCTCATAGAAATAGTTTATCGCTTACGGCAGTTTTGCGCAAGCGGGGATTTTGAAGCGCACGGTGAGGCTTCGCGCGGGACGCGGGTACACGCGCGGAATCTCTCCGTGCGTGTTTTCTTTACCGGAGGCAGAGGGGGGTTATAGTATTATTTTGTCTTTATATTTTTGCGCGTATGTATCCAAAATATTATTTATCATTGTCTGATATTTTACATTGTTTTTTTCCGCGTACTTTTTGAAAAATTCCACACTCCCGCTCTTGAGCGTTATGGTTATTTTTATCTTAGGATCCTTGCACACCAATTCCTCCGGCGGAGGCAAAAAATCAGAAATAACCTCCCCTTCCAAAATTGCCTTAGACAGGCGACAGGGCGCTTCAGTGTATATTGTTTTTTTTCTGTTCATACTTACTTTTCCCTTCTCTCCAATATCCTGCTCCGAATATACGGAAAAGCATCTTGCGCTGTTTGGAATGAGACATTATGTTTTTCAATGTTCTCCACATTTTTACTTTCGTCCCATTCAAATGTCATACCTATTATGATAGGTATACTTTGCCCTATTGTCAATAAATTCGCGCGGCAAGCCGCAGCTGCACCGTGCCGCCATCGGGGTTTTTTGGGGGCTGCCTGTTTTAGGATCTCTCACGATGGAAAGGCAACCCATAGAAGAAATCCATCTAATGGCAGCCGACCTTGAGGCAATGACAAAAACAGGACTGGATAAGTTTTCAGAAACTGCCTATAATCCGCCTATGAAATATCAGGTAAAAACGCTGATTGAAAAGTATACCGGTATCATATCGCAATGGGAAAGATTTTTGGCCGCGCTTGTCTTGACCAATTCCATTTTTTAGTCAAAAATAGTACTATGAGAGACAAGAGACAAGAGACAAGAGACAAGAGACAAGAGACAAGAGACATTATTTATGGTCTGCGAGTCTTTGTCAAGAGGGTCGCCCCTCTCATTATTCCTTTAACGCTTATTTTATTTGGTTCTCTCCTTCTGCTTATCTATCCTGTTCAGTCTCTATTGATTGCGGCGGGAGAAAACTTTATAGTTCACAGGCAATTAAACGCTCCTGTATGGCATGAACGTTTTATTCGTTGGTCGTTTACAGGAATAGCGCTTAACTGTATTTTTTATATTTCACTTCTATTGATAAATATAGATAAAAAATTTTCCGGTTATTATGGCCGGTTTTTTTTACTTTCTTTCCTCATTTGTATAACCTCTTGTTTAAGTCCTTTTGGATTAAAAGCTATGGATCCAGACACAACAGTTTATTTAACCATAGCGCAGGGCATCACAGAGGGACGAGTTCCGTTTAAGGATTTTTATGATAATAAAGGACCGCTTCTCTATTTGATAAGCGCTCCAGGGTTTGCCTTAGGCCGGTTTACAGGAGTATGGATTACCGAATTACTGTTTATGTTCGTGTCTATGATTTTCGCATTTAAGACTGCGCTGTTTTTCGGAAAGCGTAAAGAGGCATTTGCAGGCGTTACGCTAAGCTTTATTATTTTTCAAACATTTTTTTATGAAGTAGCCGGCACTGAAGAATATGTGCTGCCTTTTATGACAATTTCTCTTTATATCTTTACAAAATATTATTTTTGCGCAAAAAAAATCGTCTTTTCAGAGCTTGTTGTTCTTGGATTCTGTTTTGCTTCCGCCGTATTTTTGCGAATAAATTTCTTTTCGCTATGGCTTGGATTTTGCGTGTGTATTTTTATTGAAACGATTATAAATCGTGATTTTAAAAACCTTGTAAAGTACACGGCGGGCTTTCTTACAGGCATAACGCTTATAACTGCGCCGGTTCTAATTTATCTAATAGGTAATAATGCCTTTTTTGATTATATACAACAAAATTTTATTACAGGAAGTTCACGCGGATTAAGCGGGTTCAATATTGCGGAATTTATAAAATCATTTTTTATGATAACCGGCAAGAATTTTTGTTTTATTCCTATGCTTGCCGCCTTTGTATGGATAGTAAAAAATAAAGATGATAAAAAGAAAGGATACTATTATGCGTATCTTCTGGCCTTTATACTCACCGTTTCTTTTCATGCCGCTATAAGGTCAAATTTTGACCATTATAATATGGTTCTTACTCCTTTTTTAGTTCCTGCTTTTACCTGTTTTGTTCAGCATATAAAAGCATATTTTTCAAATTATAAACATAGAATTTTATATTTGACAATATTTTTTTTAATCCTACTTTCACCGCAATTAGTAAAATATTATGCTGCATTTATAAATTCAGTTGGAAATAAATCAAGAATGAATCATATAATTGCCGGGAAAATCATTGATGAAAACACATCAAAGAACGATAAAATAATATCACTAGGATTTCAATGCTGCATATATCTGTTTACTGAAAGAAGATCGGCATCGCGTTATATATACCAAATTTCCGGTGTTGATTACGAACCAAAAGCGCATGAAGAATTTTTAAATGACTTATATCATAACAAACCGGCGGTCATCATTATCAGACTGAACTATGAAAACCTTTATGACTATCTGCCCGCGTGGTATACGCCGGTATACGATTTGATAGAACGCGACTACGAGTTACTATCAGATAAATACGATTTTGCTCTATTCAAAAAACGCCGGAAATGAACTACCGCTGGTCTTGCCCTGCGGTATCAGCCCCTTTCTGATTTGGTATATTTTTTGTTGTAACAGAAAGGGGGCTGCCTGTTTTAGGATCTCTCACGATGGAAAGACAAACCATAGAAGAAATCCATATAATGGCAGCCGAACTTGAGGCAATGACAAAAACAGGACTGGATAAGTTTTCAGAAACTGCCTATAATCAGCCTATGAAATATCAGGTAAAAACGCTGATTGAAAAGTATACCGGTATCATATCGCAATGGGAAAGCGTTGAATGCATTACACTAAATGAGGCGGCGCATCCTGATACGCTCGATCCGTATTTTGCGCTGATACTCGATGTCTTTTATTCGGGCAGCATTCCGCCGCCTGCGGAACGCGCCGTACTGTACGGCGATACCATATCGGTTTTTGAAAACTCAGGCGGGAAGGACAGGTTTTTATCGGGGAACATACCTGTGCGGTTCGAATTCAAAGATACAAAAAGATCCGAAGAACTGGTTTCAATCGCAGCTTCACGCCTTGATTCACTCTATCTGATAAAAGATTCCGGCACCTACAGCTTCTATCGCTTGAACGAAGGAGAAATACTTTTTTCACGCGGCGGATGGATTTACGATCTGCGAAAAAAACTTGCCGGACTTGGAGACGAATTCTGGAAGGCGACGCGCGATGCCTGTCAGTCAAAGATGGAACATTTTTTAAGCGACCTCGGCGCGGCCTTCATCCAAAACGACGACTTCTTTTATCTCATGTCCTCAGCCGGCTTTATTAAAGCGGCCTGCCTTACGCTGTTGTGCATCAACAAACGTTTTGAGCCTTCGCACAGACAGTATCATGAACAGGTGCTCGCCCTCCCTATACTTCCGAACTCATTCAGCGCACAGCTTGACACTTTCTTACGGCAGGACGCCGTAACAACAATGGAACATAAATACAACGCGGCGCAGCTTATCGCACGCGGAATAGTCGTGCTATGAACAAATACATTCACGCTTGTTTTTGGGGGATTATTCTGTTTGCCGGATGTTCATGGAAAGCTCCTTCCGCTATAACGTTCTTTTCATCTGACGGAGAAGCGCGTAATTTGACCGCCCTTTCAAAAAGAGCGCAGTCCGGTTTTATACCGCTCGGCAAAACAGCGTCATACAATTACACAACAGACAGTCTTATTTCAATTCCGCATGATTCGTCTTTTTCCGTAAGTTATAAACCGCAAAATACGTTAAGAATACCAAGCGCCCTTTCAATCGAATTTGAAAAAGACAGTGTGTTCGCGCTCCCTGCGGATATTTCATTTTTGCAGCCGGATAACCCGCAGAAAATACGGTACGCAATGCCTGTCAACTCAGACGCGATACAAAAAATAACCGTTAATAACAAAAACACCGTCCAAAGCGATGCGTCGGTTACGCTCTTTGATATGAAAATTGAACCACGACGCTACGGATACAGCCGCAGCACAGATGAGGTTTTTATCACGCCGTTTCTGCATGGTGAAACCAAGCCTAACGGCGGGCTTTTCCTGCGGATTAACCCGCCTGAGTATAACGGCTTAGATTTCGTCCTACAGCTTAACGGCTTAAGCGGCGGCGTAATCTTTGGCACGGATGACAGCCGCTTTAAATACCTGTCCGGCGGCGGCAATTCAGCAAAATCCATTACGATACCGGCCGGCCTGCTTACTAATTCTCCGGCGGTACTCTTTGAAGGCGAAAGCGATACCGTATTGCTTGTCAAAGCGCCGCGTCCGGTGTTTCCTAATGAACCTGTCAGCGCTGACCCTGGAGTGATTCTTGCCATGCCGCAGAGTTCGTGGCGTAACGCCCGCTATGAAATCTACTGCTGGGACATCTTTCCGTCAGTACTAATATTTGATATATCTGATTATGACATTCAGGATCGTATGTTCAAACGGCTGGCGTTCTTTTCTGAGAAAAAAGGCTACAGGGGAAAAATAGTTTCCGACGCTGAGCTTGAAGACAAACACGGCTGGAACGCGCATGACTATGACGCCGTTACGCTTGCCGCGTTTTTCAATGCGGTAAAAAAAATATCGTTTACTCTTTTACCTGAAGAACAGGAACTTGAACACATCCTAACCGCCAACAGCATTATCAGCGTCAACACTGATGGTACTTATAAAGCGGGCAAGGGGGCAATTGTATCGGTATCACGCGGGTCTGACCAGGCGCTGCGCGCGCGGTTTATGGCGCACGAGTGTTTTCACGGTATTTTCTTCATTGACGAAGAATTCCGAAACTTTGCCGCACGGCGGTACGCCGCGCTCGACACTAAAGCAAAAAGCTTCTTACGCTCATATTTTGATTATCTTGCTTACGATATAAGCGATAGTTTCCTCCTGCTGAATGAATTCATGGCTTATTGCCTACAGCAGTCAGCCAGGCAGTCGTCCGTTTACTTTGGAAAACAGGCGCCGGAAATAATCGAAAAAAGCGATTGGCGTAAATCGGTGCTTCCGCCAAAAGATGAGGAAACAGAATCATGGCCTTTGCTCGCTTCTGTTTTTTCAAAAGAGACGGAGGCGTTTTCCGAATACGTAAAACAACGATGGGATCTCGCCGCAGGGCGCGTATGGAGAATACGATCAGAAAAATGAACGTTCTGCGCCTATTCTTTTCCGCGCTGCTTCTTATTTTTCTTGACGTCTCGTGCGCTTCAGTTCCTATCCAAAAAACAGCTCTGGGTATTCCGTATAACGCTAAGTTTCTGGAAGACATAACGGCTCAGTGGCTGGACGTCTCTGACGGAATACAGGGCGTATTTATTCGTATCCGCCGTCCGCATATTGAAGCGTGGGCGCTGCGCGTCGATCTCTCTCATCCGTCTATCGAAATTGTAATGAACGCGCCCTCTAATTCAAACGGAGTTGTTGCGGGAATAAAAGTGAGCGATTTTCTTCGCAGCTATAATTGTATTGCGGCTGTTAACGCAGGCCCGTTTTCTTTTTCCGGCCCTGAAGACAAAAGCCGGCGGCCAGCCGGAATATTCATCTCTGCCGGCGTTGAGGTTTCGCCGCCGGATTCACGTTATTCCGCCCTTGTATTTTACCGGAATGGAACAGGAGCGGTGATTGAACAGAAAACCATTACCGCGTCTAACAAAGCGCCGTTGTATTGGGCGGCAGGCGGGTTTTCTATGATTCTTGACGGCGGTGAAATTATCGTACCGCCAGAAAGAACAGCCCGCCATCCAAGAAGCGCCGCCGGAGTTTCCAAAGACGGACAAATTCTATACCTGCTCGTGATTGACGGACGGCGGCCAGGCAGCGCCGGAGCAACGGAAATGGAAACGGCGTTCATTCTTCGCGTGCTCGGCGCGGCGCAAGCGGTGAATATGGACGGCGGCGGTTCAACGAGTATGGCGCTTCTTAAAGACAACGGCGTGATTCTTGTCAACCGGCCCGCGCACAGTATTTTAGGAACTGCCGAACGGAATGTCGGCGTCTGTATCGGCGTCCGCAGACGGCGTTAGCATTGTATTTTACCGGTTTTCACGGTAAAATCCTAAAATGCCGGAAAATAGATTCTCGGTTTCCGAAATAACCAACCTTATAAAAGGATGCCTTGAAGAAACTTTTAGCTCTGTAAAAGTGGAGGGTGAACTATCGAATTTCAAACCATACCCGTCAGGACATCTTTATTTTACGCTGAAAGATATAAATGCGGTCATTTCAGCAGTAATGTTCAAGAATTCAGCGCGCAGTCTTAATTTTAAGCCTAAGGATGGCAAGACCGTTCTTGCAGAAGGAAGAATCCAAGTTTATCCGCCAAGAGGCGGATACCAGCTTGTCGTAGAAACGATGGAAGAACTTTCCTCAACCGGAGACATTCTTGCCATGCTTGAGCGCCGCAAAGCCGCGTTTGCAAAGGAAGGGCTCTTTTCTGAGGAACGAAAACGGCCTATTCCCCGTTTTCCTGAAACGGTAGGTGTCGTAACATCACCCAGCGGCGCCGCGATACGCGATATTCTGCAAATTTTATCGCGGCGGGCGCAGGGAATACGTGTAATTGTACTGAGCGCTCCGGTACAAGGAGCGGAAGCGGCGCCGGTTATCGCGCGGCGCATTGAACAGGCAAACCTTTGGCGGCTGGCCGATGTTCTTATTATCGGGCGCGGCGGCGGTTCTATAGAAGATTTGCTTCCCTTTTCGGAAGAGGCCGTAGTACGCGCTGTCGCCTTATCCAAAATACCGGTTATCAGTGCGGTAGGACATGAAATCGACTGGGCGCTGAGTGATTTTGCCGCAGATCTCCGCGCGCCTACTCCTTCGGCGGCGGCGGAACTTGTCAGTGAAGATCGTCTTGAAACGCTAAGCGGCATACGCTATCTGACTAAAATGATGAAAGACACCGTAATAAACCGTCTTGAAATGGCGCGTCTTTTAATAAAGCCGTTTAATGCGGAGGATCTTGAACGCCGTTTCCGCCTGATTCTCCAGCCAAGGCTTATTCGCTTTGACGATGCAAAAGAAACGCTGCTCAACTGCATAGACAAACTCGTTCGTCTCCGGCGCAACAGACTTGAACTTGTTAAAACGGCTTTGGAATCGGCAAACCCGCACATGGTTATGGAACGCGGATATTCTATTGTAATCAATACAAAAACCGGCGCTGTTGTCCGGCGCGCAGGAGACGTGCAAACAGGCGATATTCTCAGCATCCGTCCTGTTGAAGGCGAAATTAAAACGCGCGTTGAGGAAGTTATTGCCTCCTGAAATTTTTATAACGGCGGTATGCCTTATTATGCCGTAACGGCAGCCGTTGCAAAAAGGCTATTTTACTAAAAGCTCTCCGGCTTTAATATGATCATCAAAGGTTTCTGAAAAATAGTGTTTTCCCGTCTTTGGATCAACGACTCTGAAAAACAGATAACTGGTTTTTGACGGATTGAATACGGCGTTTAACGCAACTGCGCCGGGAGAAGCAATGGGCCCGGGCGGTAATCCTTTATATAAATAGGTATTGTACGGATTGGCTATTTCAATGTCGCGGTTAAAAAGCCTTTTGGGATGAGCCTTTCCTTGTATTTCAGAAATGATATACTCAACTGTGGCGCATGATTCAAGCCTCATATTTCTGTCTAAACGGTTCTGAAAAACACCGGCTATAACAGGCGCTTCGGACTTTATTCTGTATTCACGCTCAACAATTGAAGCAAGCGTAACTTTTTTGAAGAGATCTTTAGCGCTCAACATGGAGGCGTCTATACCAAATTTCATGAGTCTTTTGTAAAAAGTATCCGCCATAGACCGGACGACAAGGTTTGCCGGATAACGCAAACTAAAATAATACGTATCGGGATAAAGGTATCCTTCCATAGTGTCCGCCGGAATATTATATTCATGCACAATTTTTTCATTTCGCGCTGAATCCAAAAAATCTTTCATTTCGCAGATGCCGGCTTCTTCCATAATCAATGCGGTTTTCTTTAATGTAGAGCCTTCCGGTATCATGACGGCAACAAGCATTTGTTTTCCTGAAACAAACAGATTATACAATGATAATAGCGTAAGTCCCTGATCAAACTGATACATGCCTGCTCTCAAATATCCTTGTTTTAGCCGGAAAATTGTGTACCAAATATAATCATTTTTGATAAGATTCGCCGCCTCCAGACGCATTCCAACGGATGCCACGCTTTCGCCTTCGCGCACTTCCATACGAATCTCTTCATTATCCATTAACGTTACGGTATCCGTAACGGTTACGCCGCCTTTTGGAGGAGAATTAAAATAAAAAAGCATTCCCAGAAATACGGCGGTGATTATAAAAAAAGCGGCAATTATAGAAGCGGCGATCCTGCAAATTTTTTTGATTAACATATATGAATATAAAAATATATACAATAATACGGCGGAATTTCAAAGACCGCAGTCAACAGGGATATTGATAAGACGGACAACCGGCGCCTAAAGCCGCACGAAATTTTATATCACTGAACCGGGGAACAACACTGCATCTTTAGGTACAACAATAATGCCGTCTACTATGTGGTAATTTTTATAATCACCGTCAGCGCGATTTATATTGTCTATTCCTATACGGCAGCCCTCGCCTATACGCGCATTTTTATCAATAATCGCACCTTTGATTATTGCGCCTTTTCCTATTCCAATATTTGGAATCCGCATTTCCGCATTTTTGACTTTTTCTTCATCACTTTCGTAATAATCGGATCCCATACACACAACACCGTTCAGGCTTGCTCCGCTTTCAATAATAGTACGCACCCCAACTATGGCATTAGTTATCGAAGCGTTTGTAATTATACAGCCTTCCGCTGCGAGAGACTGGTTCATCGAGCTAAAATTCATTTTTGACGGCGGTAAATTATACATTTCCGTAAATATAGGCCGTTTTTCATCATAAATATCAAAGAAAGGACTTATCGTAGCCAGATTGATATTCGCATCATAGAACGACCGGATAGTACCAATATCTTCCCAATAGCCGCTAAACGGATACGCGTTTACTTTAAGCTTGTTTATCGCGGCAGGAATTACCTCTTTACCGAAATCCGTAAAATCATTATCAAGACAGGTATCCATAGTTTTTGCGTTAAAGATATAGATACCCATAGACGCAAGATAGGTATCGCCTTTATTACCGTCTTTTTTTAATTCAGGAGGAGCTTTATAATCTGAAATATCCTTTGTAGGACCGGGTTTTTCCATAAAATCCGTAATATTATTTGACTTATCAGCTTTCAAAATGCCAAGTTGACTTGCTTCTTCCCTGCCAACCGTGGTACAAGCTATGGTGATTTCCGCTTTTGATTCCACGTGTTTTTTCATCATATCGCGCAGGTCCATCCGGTAGAGCTGATCTCCTGAAAGGATAATATAATACTCAGGTTTTTGCGTTCTAAAATGCACAAAATTCTTACGCACGGCATCGGCGGTACCTTCGAACCAGCCTGAATGTTCAAGCGTCTGTTCAGCGGCGAGGATTTCAACAAATCCGCCGGAGAAATGATCAAATACATACGCATGGGCAAGATGCATATGAAGAGACGCCGAATTAAACTGCGTTAAAATATATATTTGTTTCAAATCCGCGTTGATACAATTGGAAAGCGGGATATCAATAATCCGGTATTTTCCCCCAAACGGAACGGCCGGTTTTGACCTTGATTTTGTCAGAGGAAACAATCGCGAACCCTTTCCACCACCTAAAATAACAGATAAAACTTCAGACATAGCTTATTCTCCTATTTAAATTCAACACTAAAACCTGCTCTTCATCCGGCCGTATCAAGTTAATGTAAAACAGCGAATATCCTCGCATTAAAACCGGACAAACACATCATTAAACGGTTCAAAAAAAGCCCGGCTGCACTATTTTCCGTACTATCCGTAACAAAAACAGTTTTATTGCAGCTTAAGCTGTTCAAGCGGATTAATTTCCCGCCCATTTTTATATATAACAAAGTGAAGATGAGGTCCTGTACTATACCCGGTATTTCCTACTTCGCCTATTATATCTCCTTGTATAATTTTAGCGCCTTTTGTTACAGAGGCCGAATTTAAATGCGCGTACATAGTCTGGTATTTCCCCGGGTGGGATAAAATTACGTATTTCCCCAAAATAGGACTAAAGCCGACCATTGAAACGCTTCCGGTCATTGACGCTTTTACAGGAGCGCCAACGCTCGAAACTATATCGATACCTTTATGGAATGTTCTTACTCCGGTAAACGGATCTTTTCGCCAGCCGAATACGGAACTTATCCGTCCATGCAAAGGATATAGAAAAATATCGCCCAGCGCTTGTTTAAGTTCATCGGCAGGCATCCGCGCGCCGGGAATAAATATTTGCCCGCCGGCTGTTACATCGCCGGACTGAACATCGTTCGCATCAAGTATGACGTTTAACGGAACGCCGAATTTTTCTGATATTTTATCGTAGGTATCGCCTTTCGCTATTATATAGGGAATTCCATCCATATTCGGAATGCGAAGAATATCTCCTTCACGCAAATTCCGCGCGTTCGACATTTTATTTGAAGCTATAACCGCATCTATAGAAAGCGACTTTGCGGCCGCTATTTTTGAAACGGTGTCCCCTTTTTTTACCGCATAATACTGCCACGAAAACGGAACGCTTGGAGAAAGCGCCGATTCGCTTATATTGTCACTTTCCGTCTCGGTATCTTGAACGAACGCGGACGGGCCGTTTGCGGCAAAGTCAAACATCGCGGTACGCAGTGAATTATCCGCAGCCGGCTGAATAAGATAATCGCTGTTTTGCCATAAAAGCGCGTTATATGCAAAGAAACCAACCGCGCCGGCGGCAAGCAGCGCAATAAAGAATTTCGGCAGAAATTTTCCGATGTACAACAGATACTCTGTTTGCGTCTCATCCTGCTGCGTATGCTGAGCCGCCGCTGTGGAAACCGTATCCGCCGGTTCCGCAGCGGTTTCGTAATATGATTTTTGCTTCTCGTCCTGTTTTTGCGGATCGAATACCTGCGGAGACTCAGGAGGTTCTATGTAAATTTCAGGTCTTTTTTCAAGATTTTGGTTGAGCTGAATTATACGCGGCGCATTATAGCCGTAAACGGAGACGCCCTGCCGGTTTATCAGCGAATTATGTTTGCTTTTTCCCTCTTTTCCATTTAAGGAAAACGGCTGACGGCGCCGTTCAACGTGCTGTGTTTTTACCGCATTGGTATAATTACTGACCATGTTTTTTTATCGGTATAAACAAACATGAACTTAAATAAGAATATTACAATATACGGATTCCAAGCATGGTAATGTCATCATGCCGTATATCGCTGTTTGAAAATTTTCGTACTTCTTCTCTTACAAAGATAACTAAATCCCTCATGGTAAGCTTATAATTTTCATCAAGCACGGCTTTTAACCGCGCCGGCTCGAATTGTCTGCCTTGTTTATCGAATGAATCTATCAGGCCGTCGGTATAGAGGAAAAGAATGTCGCCGTTTTTAAAAAGCGTTTGTTTTTGATGATAAAGGGAGGTTTCCATAAATCCGAGCGGCGGATCCGTTGCCGTGGCGAGCAGGCCGAATTTTTTATCCGCGGACTTCATAAAAGGCGGATTATGGCCGGCGGTAATAAACTGAAGTTTTCCTGTTTTAAAATCAAGCAATCCGGCCCACACCGTTACAAAAATATTATGTACGTTATTATCGCAAATCTGATAATTCGTGTCCGCAAGGGCTTTTTCCAGCGTAGCGCCCTGCTGCATATAGGCGCGGATAAGCGTTTTGGCGATGACCATAACAAGGGCTGCGGGAAGTCCGGTGCCGGAGACATCGCCTACAACGATGACCAGCCGGCCTTCGCCTACAAAAAAGAAATCGTAAAAATCCCCGCCTACTTCTTTTGCCGGCTCCATTATAGCGTAGAGGTCGAACGAATTGTTTCGTTCATCCAAGACAGGAAACTTACGCGGCAGGAGCGTATTTTGAATATCGGTCGCCACGTTGAGTTCTGAAGAAATACGTTCACGTTCCGCAGTAGCCAGAGCGAGATTTCTTATATATGTTTTTAAGCGTCCTGCCATTGAATTAAAAGAAGAGGCAAGCCTGTCCAGCTCAAGCGTTTCCGAACTTATAACTTGGATAGTATTAAAATTACCGCCGCTTACCATTTCGATGGCGTTTCCAAGCTCGACTATAGGATGGGTAACGCTGTCTGCAAACCGGAATACAAGAACGGTAACGATGATCATTATAAAGAGGGCTAAAACAAGAATAGCGGCTACCATAGCGGTTGCTATGCTGTCGGTTTTTTTCTGCGCTTTCAGCGTAAAGCCGTCGAATTCATTTTTAAGATGAGATATTTGCTGGGTGATGCCGTCTCCGTCAAAATAGATTCCGACCGACCAGCCGAGGTTATACTTCATTCGGCTCAGCGGGTGATACGCGACATAGTCGGATTTACTGCTGCTGGTTACTACCTTAAAGAACCCGCTTTCGCCGGCAACCATTTTTTCCGCAAAAGCGCGATACTGTTCGTTTTCAAGGAAGTTTTCGCTGGTAATAACGCCGTTTTCATCAACCTGTAGGCTTGTGCTGTTTGAGGAGAACAATTTTCTTCCGGCCTTATCGAGCAGGAAGACATAGGTATTCCCTTCGTTCTCCCATATATTTGTTGAATTGATGATCTGCTGGATATTAAAGACTGAAGTATCAAAACCCACCACGCCTTTGAACGCTTTCCGGCCTGCGTAAACCGCATAATACGGCGCGGCGCAGGTTATGACCACTCCGCGTCCGCGTATATCGACATAAACGTCAGTCCACGAAATTTTTTCCGTTTCTTTTGCCGCCATGTACCACATCCGGCGCTGAATATTATATTCAACCAAAGGCGCGGAGACATTATCCGCTATAATAACGTACCCTGACGCGCCGGCAATAAACGCCGATGAGATATTTGCCGGCATCATATCGGCTGCGTGTTCCAGCGTATCGGCGCAGACTGCGGCAAGTTCGATGTCGCTGCGTAGAAGGTTTACGTTAACGCCCGGTACGGCATGAACGTAGGGGATTCCTTTTTCCGGCGGCGTTTTACCGGGGGCTATGTACGGAAGTTTGCGCGGCTTATAAGATTCAGGGTGAGTATGAACGCTTGTAAGGTCTGCGGCAAGCAGTCCAGTAACCGTTTCGATTCTCAGAAGGTTTTCTTCGATAATTGTCGCCGCGTCTTCGGCAAGCTTCATGGTATCCGGTTTTATTTGAGCTTCAAGGGCGCCGGCGCTTACCGCGGCGGCTTCACCGCTTAAATTGTTGGCGTTTTCCGCAGCGATATTATTTACCTTGGTAAGCACAAAAACAAAGATAGCCGAAAAAATTACGACAAACGAAAGCGTCGTAATGAGCATAGTTGAGAGTATCTTGGTTTTCAGCCTTTGCTTGCTCATAGGGCTTCAGGGTATCACAAAACAAAAAAAGAGAAAAGCAGTTCAGCGGTTCTTTTTTTAAGATTTTTTCATTTATTTGCTGTACTCATAATACGCGGCGGTTTGGCTTATATCCTCCTGTATTCTTCGCGCCCCGGAGCGCCGGCGCATATCCTCGCCTTTCCACGACCATGTTGCGTTGGGGAATTCCTGCATGAAGCTGTCCTGCGCCCAGTACGAGACGGCCAGGCGTGAACCGGGCCCGTTGGCGATAATTACTTTCATGACGCGGCCTTCCAGCGTGATGGACGCCCAGAACGTACGGGGGAAGTCGCCGCCTACGTCATTGAGGTAGAGCCAGTTTTTTGCGCCGGCTATCGCCGTATTTTTTCGGGGGATAGGGTTGGGGTATTTTTTACGGAACTCGGCAAGGGCCTTATCGAACTCGGCGCTTTTGGTAATGACGTCTTCGACGGTACCTTTATCAAAGAGTTTGCGCGAGTAGTCCGTATTTTTTTTATAGACCATGAATTTTTCCCCTGACGAATCAATATCGGGGCGCGAGGGCTTAAAGTTCGCCATAAAATTATTCTTCTGCGCGTAGGTAATGTCTCCGGGAACAAGGTACAGATAGCCCCAGGTTTTGCCGGTTTTACGGTCGGTATATTCGATTTTTCCGTTCTGGCCTGCTCTGACCTCCCGCCAAAAATAATCGCCGGCCTTTGAGCGGGCAATATCCTGATTCATAACCTGCCGGTGCTGCCCGTGCCTGCCCGGAAGGGTAACGAAGGGCCCCGAGCCTAAAATTTCCTCTCCTTGCGCGTAAAGAAACGGCGCGGCGGCGGCGAAAAACAAAACGGACAGCGCTTTAGACAGCCGCGCGCCGTTAAACGGTGTGATTGTAACCATAATTTTCCTTTAACGTTACAGCTTCCATTGCAGCGATAACCCTCCAAAGAATCCAACGCCGTCAGGGGTAAAGCGCAGAGCTAAATCAAAGTAGTATAATTGCCCCTTTAACTGAATATACGGCCTGGCAAAATGACCCGGAACAACGTCCAGCCCCGCGCTTGCGATAAGCGAGAAAGCTACAAGGTCGGTGATGTCGTATACATAATCGTCAACAAGGAACAGCCTGTATCCTATATTAAAATCAAAACCCCACGCAGCGCCGTATTGTGCGGTGGAAGAGGCGTAATAATTCTTTGTAGCGTCCTTCTTTTTTTCATACATCAGTAAATTCAGCGGATACAGCGCAAAACACAGCCGGTCCTGCAGTCCCAAACCCGGTCCGGTTCTGCCGTACTCAAGACCGAGAATCCGGTAGATAAAATCATAGTTCTGATTGCTGGTGGAGGACGTCCCTGATGGATATGCGTCTGGAGACGAACCCGTATACGGATCGTTCGTATTCTTTTTCTTGTTCGCGCTGGGATACCCTCCAACGCTCAGGAGAACCGTACCGCCTACAAAACAGCCGGAAGTCCAGTCGATTTCAGGAAGCTCTATTTTGGGAAGTTCAATTTTAGGGAGTTCGATTGGTTTTCGCGGCGGTTTAGGCGGCGGAACGGGGTCGTCATAGATGCCGGCCACATGGCTTTGTACAAGTTTTTCCGATTTGTCTTTTACCAGCGCGGCGGTATTGCGCGGCTCTTCGGGAAGCAGCGAGAGGTCGTAGCGGGAGGGTATCGAGTCGTTTACAATCTCTGAGGCGGCCAGCGCGTTGCTCTCAACATAGACGGCGGTCATCAGTATCTTTATCTTCTTACCGCCGTCTGCGGGGCGGATCAGCATAAGCTGGATAACAACGTCCGCGCCCTTTTCATGGCCGAACCGCGCCACCTCGCTGTCGTCCACCGCGCCGGATTCCTGCCTCTCCCATTCTTTTTGGGTAATGCTGCGGTCTAAGAAGACTACGCCGATACCCTTCTCTTTGAGCTTTTTTTGAAAGACCGCCACAAAATCGCGGCTTGCCGGATCATCGGCGGACCGGATTGCAACGTCATGGCCTTTCAGCGAACGGAGGTTTTCCGCCGAAAGAAGCTTGCCGGCTATGCTTTCAAACGAGCCGGCGCGCAGCGGGGCGGTATGGACAAAGAACAGCGCCGCGCACAGCGGCGCGATGATGCGTTTTCTCACGGCGGCCTGTTATTTTACGTTGGTTATGCCGCGTTTGCGGATGTCGCTGATAATATCGCGGTAAATCGCCCGCTCAGCCGCCGACATCTCTTTGTTATTGTCGATGATGTTCTGATACTGCGCCGCAAGCTGCTGGTTAAGCTCGTCATTGGAGATAACCCACAGCGAAAACGCCGTGTAATACTCTTTCTTTGTCGCCTTATTCCTCATAAAAGCCCAGAAATCCGTCGCCTTGCGGAAGCCCTTGAACGAGGCGTTGCTCATCGCGTCCCTCATTTCGTTGGCGATTCTCTTTGCAACATCGTTTCCGGCCTTGGCGGAAATCTGCGCTTCGGCGGTGTTGTTGACTGTCGTGGAGATGATACGCGCGACTTCCGCCGCGCCGTTGGCCGCGTTGTTCACCCAGGTAATGGCGAAGTCCTTGTTGGTAGGCTCTTCGCGCGTAACGACAAAGCACGCCATATCCTTAAACTCCTCCAGAGCCTGAATATGCAGATCGCTCTGCGTTGAGGCCATAACCCATTCCGGCACAGCCGTTCCAAACCCCGCGTTTTTCCAGTCAAGCAGCTCCGTGGCCTGTTTTGGCTTTGAAGGGGCCCTAGGAAGCCCGCCGCAGCCTGCCGTTACCGCCGCCGCCGTTACTATCGCGGCAAGCGTAATCATTGTTTTTACTGTTTTCATGTGAAAACTCCTTACGTATTTTATTTTTAAGAAGCGTACGCTCCTTGTTACCAACCACGCGGACTCCCCCGGCCATCGGGGGAGTGTTCCCAGTCATCGGGAAAGTGTTTTTTATTCTTAAGAGAACGTTATCGCTCATCCTGTTTGTTCCTTTACCTGCACTCTCTCTTATCCGTTTTTTATGATTCAGGGCTAAATCCCAGCCCCGCATAGAATTCCTCAATAAAATTACGTTCAAGCGCGGCGGCCAGCGCGCCGTACGCCCGCCGTTTAGCCACATCGGCCTGCATCGCCGCTTGTTTTCCCGCCTGTACCGAGTACGAGAACAGCGCGCCGCCGTTCTTGTTTTTCACCGTAACGGTAAGAACCGGATAGTAAAAATGTCCGGTTCCCTCGCGGTACTGATAGCCTTCGTCAACGGCGGCCTCGCAGACCGCGCTGGCGTTTTTCCGGTTGTTCGTAACGGTAAGCCCCTGCGCGCTCAGCAGCGCGGTAAGCGTTCCGGCTATCTTTGACTCAAAATCCTTAGTACACTCAAGCGCGATACTCGCCATAGCGCGCGCCTGCTCCGTTTTTGACCCGAGCGCGTCCATCTCGGCGCGCGCGGGGCCGGTAAGACGCTTCATATTCTCAGGATGGAGCGTCTCGCCAAAGCTCAGAGTCGATACAAACTCCGCGCCGCGCGCATAGCGGCGGGCGGCTTCGTACTCAAAATACGCCTTCAGCGGCGCGGACTCGCTCTCCGCCGTACGGTACAGCGCGCGCAGACGCTCAATCGCGCGGCGCGCCCGCGGCTCAAATATATTCCACGCCTCGCCGCGGTTAATATACGCCACAACGGCGTATTCCTTGCTGTACGGGTCATAGTACGGCGCGGAATACCGTACGGCAAAGAGTTTGGAGGCGGTGCGGACAAACGAAGCCGTCTGCGCCGTAGACAAACTCGTGCCGCCTGAGACCAATGACTGCGTTGAGCGCGCCGTTACCGTTATTTCCGTCTCAAAATAATGAGAAAGCGCGCCAAGCGCGCCGGCGCCGGCGGCCTGCTTGGTCTTTGCGCGCCCTTCCTGCGCGATATATTCCTGCGGCGGATATTGCGCATCCACGCCGCGAAGCGCCCACTGCGGCGGTTCGGACGGCGTTGAGGCGCAGGACGCGCAGGACGCGCAGATAAGAAGCGCAAGCGGGATACATTCCCGCAGTTTTATGATACGCATTAAAAAATCGTCTCAAGGCGCGGCGAAAGAAACGCGCGCGCGCCGTATGCAAGACTAGTTCTTCTCCAGATTGGCCTTAAAATAGCCGCCTTTTTTGTCTTTTAGGTATCCTTGAAGGAGTTTATCGTTTAAGACCCTAAAAACTCCGGTATAGTCCCCACCGTCTACGGAGACTTCAACGGTATTATGATCTTGTTTCCAGGTATGCGTCCCTTCCAAAATCTGTAACGCAAGGACGCCTCCGCTGTTAAACGTAAATTTGTCAGTCGCTTCCGTTGGATGATCTCCATCCGCCGCGTATTCCCACAGCAGCCATGACGTACCCAACAGTTCAGGACTCGGAGCCTTTCTTTGGCTGGTCTCGCCCTTGTTCTTTCTGAGTTCAAACTCATAGGCGTCATTCCTCCAGATCGTTACGCCCTTGATGAGGTCGTCATTTACAAACTTCGCTTCGGTATAATTAAGACCGTCTATCATCTTCAGCGTATCGCCGTCCATAAACCAGACGCCGCTTCTTTCGTTATCCCACTTAGGCAGAATATACTGCTTGTCTTCGTAGAACTTGATGATGTCGGTCGCGCTCTCATCAGGCTTGCCGTCCACATACTCAACCTCCGTCCACACCGTACCGGCAAGCGCGGCCTCTTTTACGCTGCCTGCGCCGTTACAGCCCGCAAGGATCAGTACCCCCGCGCTCATCACACTTAAAAAAATCCTTTTCGCCATTTTTTATCTCCTTATAGCGTTATGGCAACGCCGGCGGCAAACCTCCGCCTGCCGCTCTTATATTCGCGCCTTTATACAAAAACGCGCCAACGCCGGATAATCCGGCAGTATAGGCCAGTTGACAGACTCCTTTGGTCTTTAGGGGAACGTTTTTTGCTCCGGCGGGAGTTCCCGCCGTCATCTCCGGATGCGCCGCCGTCCGCTGTCCTCAAGAACAGCGCCGCT
>JAITHJ010000002.1 GCA_031280035.1 Spirochaetaceae bacterium
ACCTCTTTCTCCCAACCTGCTTTATCGGGATAAAGTGTTTTTAGAACAAGAAGCATACCGAAAATACGCTGCTTATTTTTGTCTTCCAGATCGGACAGGCCAGCAGGGAAGGAGGGGAAAATACGGTAATACAGCCGGTCGTGATGGGCGCAGTTATTCCGCAAGTCGGTACAGCAATGGAGCCAGCTCGCAAGTGTTTTAGGGTTGAGATTAAACAAACGCTTCGCCAGATTTTTCTGGTCGTGCGTCTTCAAATCCGCATAGAACCGGGATAGCATACCAAAGGTAAAAAGTTCCATAACAACCCATACCGGAAACTGACCGTTATAATTTTGGATATGGTGCTGAACAAAGGGGACTTTCGCGTTGTTCCTGACTTCATCCTGGATTTTTTTCATAAAACGGTTGTGGTCATGCCCTTTATTCCGAAAAGATGCGGCGTCAACATATCCCAAAGGTCCATAATGCTCCGCATGGTAATAGGCAAACTGTGAACGCAAAAAGACTTCAATCCGGGCTACGGCGGTAAAAAGGACAGTCCGCAGCTGCCGGTCAAACTCGTATATTCGACAGACGGAATTAAAAGAAGTTTCCGGTTTATAATTTCCGTCCTTTTGTTTGAACGGCAGGAGGTAGGCTGAAAACCGGTAGTAGCTTACCCGCGAAAGAAACGCCTCTGCTGATACCGGATCATCAATCAGGCAGCCGCGAGCACGAAGTTTTTCAATCTGTCCTGTAAAGTTCAGAAACGACTTAACCTGTTTCATTAAAAAAACGCCCCCCCATGGGACACACTGTAAGGAGGTGCGGGGGGTCCTGTCATCTTTAATATATATCTGTTGACCGTATTGTGTCAAGCCCTGATTTCATAGTTTCATGCCAGTTTTGAGGCGTACTGTGAGTAAAAGTGTGAGCAAACCCAGAAAAAGTCAGGAGATTTCAGGAGGTTTCAGTAGATTTCACCTAACAGGGCTATTGACAAAAAAACACGATTCTACCATATTAAAAGTGTAGAAATTAGTTGATCTGAGACCTCCTGACAGTTAGTTGAGTGGAACTCTGGATCTGCTTGTGGGGGTTCAAATCCTCCCTGGGGAAATCTTGTAAATTCTTGTACCACAACAAGTTCTTCCGGCTCAAAACCAGATGCCTTCAGTATAAAAGCGCCTGTAACACGGCTTTTTATATGAGGCAAAAGCCGCTTGAAATTCAACCCCGTCTGACATAAACTTAACCGCATTATGGGTGACTGTATCTTTTGTAAAATAATATCCGGTGAAATTCCGGTGAAAAAAATCTACGAAAATGACGATATGCTGGCATTTCATGATATATCGCCGCAAGCGCCGGTTCATTTTCTTGTCATTCCTAAAAAACATATAACAAATCTTATGGAAGTTAAAAAAAATGATACGCCATTGCTTGGTAAACTGCTTGACAAGGCGCAGGAGGCCGCAAAAGAGCTTGGATGCGGCGAAAAAGGAGCGCGCTTTGTCATTAACTGTAAATCAGACGGCGCGCAGACGGTGGATCATCTGCATATACACGTCCTTGGCGGACGGCAGCTTGCATGGCCGCCAGGCTGACATTACACCTGTAGACTATTTTTCCGGCGAACCAGCGTCTTTCAGCGTTTTTTTTATATTGTCTAAAACGCCGTTCACAAACTTAAATGAGCCGTCGCCGCCGTATTCTTTGCTGATTACGATAGCTTCCTCTATAATAACTTCAGACGGAATATCTTTTTGAAACAAAAGAGAATAAACCCCGATACGTAAAACCGCTAAATCAACGCGCTTAAGCCGCGAAAAATTCCAGTTAATCAGATGCTCTTTGATTTTCTCGTCTATAATATCCAGATTTTCTATCGTTCCCGCCGTAAGATTACGGGCAAAAGCAAGAACCTCACTGTTAAGACTGACGATTTTTTCGGCCTCCCAGTCGAAATTCAGCAGAGATTCGACTGGAATATCAACAGCGTCATAACAATAGAGCGCCTGAAACGCAAGAATACGCGCTTTTCTTCGCGACATCAGTAGTTAAGAAATTTATCATCAATGGTAATTTGACCCTCTTTGCGCAAATCGTCTATCAATTCCTTTTGCGCCTTGATGAATATATCCTGCTGCTTCTGCTGTCCAAGCAGCAGTTGAATATACATACGTACTGTAACAGGCCTGCCCTGAAACTGCATCTGAACCTCCGGCGGCACGTTAAGCAGAATATCATCAAGCTTAAGCGTCTTCATTGGGTATTTGTCCGTAACCTTAATAATATAAAACCCTTGAGCCCTTTCTGACGGCGCGTCAAGTACACCGGAAACTTTTCCTTGTTCCAGTGAAAATGCTGTTTTTATAAAACTGTCCGAAACGCCGGGCGTGTTTCGCGGTAAAAAAGTACCTTCCGTTGAAACATACGATGAATTGGAAAGCCGTCCTGACAGCACTTTTTCATCAAAGGTACTGGCGTTCCCGCCGATTTCTTTTAACATTTTTGCGGCATCATTTCTTGCGGATGCCTTTTCAGAATCATTCTTGAACGGGAAAATAACGGCTGAGAATTTTATTGTCTCCGGTTGAACAAATTCAGACGCATTCTTTTTGTAAAAATCATTTATCTCATCATCTGCAGGCGGTTTTATAGACTGAAGAAGATTGCCTTTTTTACTCAAAAGATACTTTTGAACAGTCATCGTTTTTTTATACTGATCTCTGAACGCAGGCATTTCCAGACCTGTTTCTTCACGAATTGCATTGGCAAACTCAGCATCAGTCGGATTATGCCCCAAACCGGCGGCAAGCTGATTTCTAAGCTCACTTAACTTCTGGTTTATTTCGGCGTCAGTTACAAGTATTTTATCCCGCTCGGCGGCTTGAATCGCAAGCGACTGATTTATCAGGCTATCTAGTATTTCACGCCGCTGCGCCACAGTCAATTTCTTGCCCGTAGCCTTCTCAATGTTGTCGACTTCGTTTTTTAATTGTTTTACCATAATAGGCTGCCTTCTAAGAAGTTTTACTTCGGCGACAACCTGCATATCATTCTGGGCAAATACAATTCCGGCGGCAAAAATGACAAAAACCGGAATTAAAAAATATTTCATAGAACTAACCTTCATTTGTGATATTACTTATATTCTAACAAATTATGTTCATTAAATAAAGTACCTGCATATTGCAGCTATTACAGCGGGAACTTTCGTGATCCCGGTTTTATAAACGGAATATCTTGTGCGCAAAGAGGACAATCCTGAACGTCCCAGTTTTCAGCGGCAATTCTGCACGCCGCATAAAGAGGAATTTCAAACTGAATATTGTCTGCCCGGCGGTCTACGGCGCATGCTATCGCAATTATTCTGCCGCCTAGAGCTTCAACTACCGCTGCCGCCTCAAGCGATGATTTTCCTGTTGTTACAACATCTTCGGCAATGACGATATTCATCCCTTCATGAACCTCAAAGCCGCGCCGCAACGTCATAACGCCGTTATCGCCGCGTTCCGTAAAAAAAGCCCGGATGCCAAGTATCCGTCCGAGTTCGTACGCCGCTATAACACCGCCCAGCGCGGGGCCGACAACAGCATCAAGCCGCAATTCACTGTTTTTTATGCTGGACGCGATCTGTCCGGCGACAGGAGCGAGAATCTGCTGCGCCTTATCAGGATACTGAAACAGGCGCGCGCACTGAAAATATTTATCGCTGTGCCGCCCTGACGAAAGCAGAAAATGTCCTTCAAGCAGAGCGCCGCACGTTTTTAGCGTTTCAACAACATTCATCTTACCGATAATTCCTTAACCGATTCAATTTTATGACTGCGCATATATTCCTCTATGCCGCTGATGATTTCAAGTACGGCGCGCGGACGGGAAAACACCGCCGAACCTATTTCTACAGCGCGCGCGCCGGCAAGAAGAAACTGCAACGCGGCGTCTGGAGAGTCTATGCCGCCAATACCGATAACAGGCGCCGGAACGGCTTTGCATAGTTCCCAAACGATACGCAGCGCAATGGGACGGATTGCCGGCCCGGAAAGGCCCGCCGTTATGTTTTTAAATACCGGTGCGCGTTTTTCAATATCTATCGCCATCGCTTTGAATGTGTTTACCGCCGAAACCGCATCGGCGCCGGCGGAGACACATGCCTGCGCGACAGCGTTTATATCCGGCGCGTTTGGCGAAAGTTTTACAATAAGCGGTTTCCGGCAGGTCTTTCGCACGGTGCGAACAACAACCGCAGCGGTTTCCGGTTCGAGGCCGAATGCCATGCCGCCGGATTTAACATTGGGACATGATATATTCAACTCAACCATATCAACTGATGAGCCGGAAATCAGCCGCGCTCCTTCGGCGTAGTCTTCTACGCTGTCGCCGCCAAGATTTGCTATCACAACAGGTCCAAGCCGGCGTAATGCAGGAAGTTCTTCGCTGATAAAAGCCTCCACGCCGGGATTTTCCATGCCTATCGAATTGAGTAAACCGGACGGCGTTTCACAAAGACGTTCTCCGGTGTTACCTTGCTTTGGCCTCAGAGTAAGTCCTTTTGTACAGATTCCGCCCAGCAAAGACACATCGATAAACGGCGCGTATTCTTTGCCGTAACCAAATGTTCCCGATGCGGCGATGACCGGATTACGAAAACGTACGCCGGCTATTTCCAGAGCGGTAATTTCAGTCTTCAAATAAAACCTCACGCGCGGCAAAAACCGGCCCATCCACACAGCAACGCCGGTTTCCTGCGGTTGTAGCAACACGGCAGCCCAAACACGCCCCCACTCCGCATGCCATTTTTCTTTCCATACTGATAAAACAAGGAACACTGCCGCACATCAAAGCGATTTTTCGCATCATGGGAAGCGGGCCGCAGACGAATATCGCGTCATAACCTTCCGCACTAAAGAAATCCGTTACAAGACCGTGTTTTTCCTCATATTTTTTTTCACAACCCGGAAAAAAAAATTTGTCCGCATCAGATGCGCTTCGTTCTGAAACACAAACAAACATTCCGGTAAGCGAAGGAAGATTATTCAAAGAAGATTGTTCTTGCCCATAGATCCACCCCTTTTTAAAACCGGCATAAAAATCTACACATACGGCGCTGTTTTTGGAAAGTTCTCTTGCAAAGAACGCCAAAGGCGCTATTCCTGCGCCGCCTGATACAAAAGCGGCTTTACGAACACCTGCGGACAAAAACTGAAAAAACCTATTACCAAGCGGCCCGGTAAGCTCGGCTTCGGCATTTTCCTCCAGCGCGCAAAGCGCCGCCGTTCCTTTCCCGCGTTCCTCAATAATGAACGAGATACTACCGCGAACGCTGTCCAAGTCCGCCACGCTTACCGGCCTTGGCAAAAAGACCGGTGAATAAGCCGATCTTACCATAAAAAACTGACCGGCAGCGGGCGGTTTAAGCGGCCAAACAAAGCTGATCTCCTTCTGCGTCTCAGAAAGCCGTACGCTGCGAATAACCTTGCAAACGACGCTGCCCGCGTTCAATACTCTTCCCACGACTTTATTTCAAGACCGTGTTCACGATAATAAGCAAGCGCGTCAATAAATTGCTTGGCAACACGGATATTTGTAATCAGCGGAATATCAAAATCAACGGCGCCGCGCCGGATTATGTAATCATTTTTCAGTTCTGTTTCACGGTTATTCTTTGGAATATTGATTATCAAATCGAACTTCCGTTTTTTTATCAGCGTACTGATATTGGGTTCGCGCGGTACGCCGGATTTTGATTCAGACGGCCAGTGCAGCGGCGTTACCAGAATGTTATTTTTGGAAAGAAAATCCGCCGTACCGCGGGACGCGGAAAGCTCATAGCCCATTTCAACAAGCTTACGCGCCGAATCAAGGAAGTTCAGTTTATCTTCAATCGGGCCGGTAGAAAGCAAGATATGTTTTTGCGGAATACGGTATCCAACGGAAAGCATCGCTTTAAGAAAAGCATCGCATAAATCGATGCCGATGCAGCCTACCTCTCCTGTTGACGCCATTTCAACGCCGCTTACCGGATCGGCGCCGCGCAGACGGCTAAAACTGAACTGCGCCGCTTTTACGCCAACCCAGGGCAGATCAATCGAAGACGCCGCAGGTTTTTCCACCGGAGCGTCAAGCATTGCACGAACAGCGAGATCTATCATATTCACCCGGCTTACTTTTGAACAGAAAGGGAAACTCCTGCTGGCGCGAAGATTACATTCAATTACCCGCACATGATTTCGCTGCGCCAAAAATTGAATATTGAACGGGCCGGTAATATCGAGCGCGCTTGCAATTTTTGATGAAATTCCCCGTACTTTGCGAATCGTTTCTATGTAGAGCCGCTGTGCGGGCAAAGCGACAGTTGCGTCGCCCGAATGAACGCCGGCGTTTTCAACATGTTCCGTTATTGCCGAATATAAGATCTCGCCGTGTTTGGCAACGGCGTCGATTTCAATCTCTTTTGAGTTCTCAATAAATTTTGATATTACAACAGGATGTTCCGCGCTTATATCCGCCGCCAGCGAGAGGAATTTCTCAAGACTCAAATCATCCCATGCAACGTTCATCGCCGCGCCGGACAAAACATAACTTGGCCTTATAAGCACAGGATAACCGGCTTTACACGCGAATTCCTTTGCCGATTCAATACCGGTAAGCTCTCGCCAACACGGCTGTTCTATACCAAGCCTGTCCAGCAGCGCAGAAAACTTGTGCCTGTCCTCAGCCATATCAATAGAAGCCGGCGCGGTACCATAGATAAGCGCTCCGGAATCGTAAAGTTTTGTAGCAAGATTATTCGGCGTCTGCCCGCCCATTGATATGATTATACCTTCAGGCCGCTCACGTTCATAAATATCAAGAATGCGCTCCAGCGAAAGTTCTTCAAAATAAAGCCGGTCGCACATATCATAATCTGTTGAGACCGTTTCAGGATTGCAGTTCACCATAATTGTACAGCGTCCAAGTTTTCGCGCGGTTTCCGCAGCATTTACGCAGCACCAGTCGAATTCAACGCTGCTTCCTATCCGGTAAGCGCCGGAACCAAGAACCATAACGCCCCGCCCCGCGCCCGCCGTATCATCGGTCAGGCCATTGTAGGTCATATAAAGGTAGTTTGTTCTGGCCGGATACTCGGCGGCAAGCGTGTCAATCTGCTTGACTGCCGGACGTATCCGGTAATTTTCGCGCAAGGCGCGGATTTCAGGCTCATTCTTTCCGGTAAACTCTCCGATTTGGCAGTCTGAAAATCCAGACTTCTTTGCTTTAAGAAGGAGTTCTTTTGAAAGCGCGCCGGCGGCGGATTGGCGTATTTCATTTTCAACGTCAAGGACTTTTTTTATTTCACTAAGAAACCACAGATCGATTTTGGTAAGGCTGTGGATTTTTGCAACGCTCCAGCCCAGGGAGAGCGCGCGGTACACGATGAAGATACGCCTGTCGGTTGGATTGGCAAGCGCATCGCGGATATTCTCTGTTCCTGCGCCGCAATGTTCGTCTTTTGCGCTCAGACCCGGCGCGCCTGAACAGCTTGAGCGAATCGCTTTTTGCAGCGCCTCGCCAAAGCCGCGCGCTATGGACATCACCTCGCCGACAGATTTCATCTCGCTGCCTATACGCGCGTCAACATTTTTGAATTTCGCTAAATCCCAGCGTGGAACTTTCACGGTAACATAATCGAGGGCAGGCTCAAAGCACGCTTTGGTTACGCGGGTTACGCGGTTTTCAATCTCCGGCAGCGTATAGCCTAAAGCAAGTTTTGCGGCGACAAAAGCCAGCGGATAACCGGTCGCTTTTGATGCAAGCGCCGATGAGCGGGAAAGACGGGCGTTTACTTCTATTATGCGGTAGTCTTCAGACGCGGGATCCAGCGCGAATTGTACGTTGCACTCGCCTACGACTCCCAAATGCCGTATAACGCCGATGGAAATTCGCCTAAGTTTATGGTATTCGCTGTCCGTCAGCGTCTGGCTTGGCGCAACAACAATGCTTTCGCCGGTATGAATGCCCAGCGGGTCGAGATTTTCCATATTGCACACGGTAACGCAGTTATCGGCGCGGTCGCGGACGACTTCGTACTCAATTTCTTTCCAGCCGCCAAGCCATTCTTCAATAAGAACCTGCGGCGATGAAGCGAACGCGCGCTCGCAGCGTTTGCGAAGTTCGGTTTCATTCTTGCAAATTCCCGAACCGGATCCGCCAAGCGCATACGCCGCCCGCGCCATCACTGGATAGCCTAGAGCCGCCGCCGCGCGAACGGCATCCTCGACAGCGGCGCAGGCCGCGCTGCGCGCAGTCTTTGCGCCGATTTCGGCAAGGCGTCTGCAAAACAGTTCGCGGTCTTCAGTATCTTCTATTGTTTTCACCGGCGTCCCAAGAACACGAACGCCGTGCGCGCTCAGAACGCCGCTGCGTTCCAGTTCAACGCCGCAGTTAAGCGCCGTCTGTCCTCCAAATGAAAGCAGTATTCCGTCCGGCTTTTCTTTTTCGATAACGCGCGTTACGTATTCAGGCGTAACCGGAAGAAAGTACGTGGCGTCAGCCATGCCTTCACTGGTCTGAATCGTTGCAATATTTGGATTAACAAGAACGGTCTTAACGCCTTCTTCCCGCAGAGCCTTGAGAGCTTGAGAGCCTGAATAATCGAATTCTCCCGCTTGTCCGATTTTAAGTCCGCCTGATCCAAGTAAGAGCGCTTTGCGATAGGTAAAGGAAACCGCCATAATGATAGTATACCGGATTTGAAAGAAATAAGTCTTCCCCTCATGAGCGCCCGCCGGGCAATTCCTGAAAAGCGCAGCCTCCTGATGAAGGCCGCCGGACATTCTCTAAATCAACGACAGCCCGCCGGCGCCGTCTTATCTAAAGCGTGGCGCTTCATAATGCCATTTATAAATGCGGAGGCTGTTATGAAGTATGAAATACCCCGAATGGAAACGGTGAAGGCTTTATTCGGCATAGACTATTTGTTTCCCTATCAAAGACTTGTCATAGAGAACATTCTCGAAGCGGCGCGGACGCTTGCTCGCCGGGACGCCGGAATCATTTCGGAAGAAACTGAAGACCGCCTAACGCTGGGACAGCAAATTGTCGTACTGCCGACAGGCGCGGGAAAGTCGCTTTGCTTTCATCTTCCGGCGTTACTGCTTGAAGGACATACGCTGGTAATCTATCCAATCCTTTCGCTGATGGCCGATCAGGAGCGCCGTCTTAGGGAGCGCGGCATCCTCCCGCTCGTTTTAAGAGGAGGTCAGAGCGCGCAAGAACGCGAAACGCTCTGGAACGAGCTCAAGCTGCACAAGAGCTGCATCATTATTGCGAACCCTGAAGTACTGCTGACCGAAAAGGTCATTCAGGAACTTCCGGGCGCGGGCATCACGCACATTGTAATTGATGAGGCGCACTGCATAAGCGAATGGGGGGAGAGTTTCAGGCCGGCGTATCGTGATATTCACAAGATTATTAAAGCGGCGGGCGCGTCTATCGTAACGGCCTTTACCGCGACAGCTTCGAACGCTATACTTGAAAAGATAAAACGGTATGTCTTTGACGGCAAAGGAGCGCATATGGTTATCGGGAATCCCGACAGGATGAATATCAGCTACACGGCATGCGGCAGCGTACTGAAGGATCTTGCCGTCCGCGATATGCTTCTTAAGCACGAGAAGCCCGCGCTCGTATTCTGTTCAACGCGGCTGAAAACCGAAAAACTCACGCGCTATTTGAGGAACGGCCTTGCGGGCGCCGATATACGCTTCTATCACGCAGGACTGGAATGGGAAGAACGGCGCGCTGTTGAAGACTGGTTTTTTTCTTCAGAGGACGGCGTTCTTGTAACAACGTGCGCGTACGGCATGGGCGTTGACAAACCCAATATCAGAACGGTTATTCACCGCGATTATCCGCCGAATCTGGAAGCGTATCTTCAGGAAATCGGACGCGCGGGACGAGACGGAGACCCTTCGTGCGCTATTGCCATCTGGGGGCCGGAGGACGAATCCGCTTTACCGCGCGACATAACCCCAGAGGAGAACCGGAGGCGGGATAACGTTCTTGAATTTTCGCGGGACACAAGACATTGCCGGCGCGAGAGTCTGCTGCGGCATTTAGATTACGAGGGAGACGTATCAAAACCGGAAACCGGCTGCTGCGATGTCTGCGAAGGCACGGCAAGCCCGCGTCTGCGGGAGGAGCGGACGGTGATCGAGTTTATCTACAAGAATCAGCTTTCGTTTACCCTCGACGAGGCCGCCGCCGCCCTTACGCGGACGAAGAATATCCTCTGGTCAATAGATGAAGCGCGGGAGATGCTGCTGCATCTCATTAAGGAGCATAAAATCGAGGTGTTTCACCGCTTTCCGTGGGAGGACAAACTGATACTGGGATTAAACTCTTGACAAAATTACCCCAATGAGGTATGTTAAAAACATGGTGATGAACAGAGCGGAAGCGATACGTACACACAGAATAATCTTCTTCCCCCCTCCCCGCGCTCTCATTACCGCTGACTCCGGTAAGCCGGCGGCTTTTCCTCCGGCTTGCGCCGCTCTCCTTAGGGACAGCGGTCTTATCCCGAAGGACAGCGGTCTTATCCCGAAGGATAACGGTCTTATCCCAGAGGATAACGGTCTTATCCCAGAGGATAACGGGCTTATCCCAAAGGATAGCGGTCTTATCCCGAAGGATAGCGGGCTTACCCCGAAGGATAACGGTCTTATCCCAGAGGATAGCGGGCTTATCCCGAAGGATAGCGGTCTTATCCCAGAGGATAGCGATCTTATTCCGAAGGATAGCGGCGCTGTTCTTGGGGATAGCGGACGCCGGCGCGCGGGGAAACGCCGCCGTCCGGCGCAGAAATACGTCATCAAACCCTATTAAGGAGTATATATGAGTAGTTACATTCCTGCAAAAGAAGCTGATTTTGTCGCGTGGAGCGATAATCTGCTGACCGTAGCCGCCGCGCGCGCTTCAGAGTGGAATCTTGTCAAGTCCAAAATCGAAGAACTGCGCGCCCTGCATGACGAAGTCGCCGCGCTGCACCAGATCTGTCAGACGCCAAACTATACCAAACTGGATATGCAGGCCAAAAACGAAAAAAAGACCCTGCTCAAGCAGGAAGAAGAAGTTTTTGTCCGCAACAACCTCCAGAACAACGATGCGATGACCGATAACGGACGGCAGGCGCTGCGTATCCCGATTTATGACCGGACGCCTACCCCGCGCCCCACGCCGGATGCCGTGCCGGATATGGAAACCGAGACCCCAAACCCCCGCACGGTGCGGGTTAAGTTCCGCGGCATAAACGCTCCGCGCTGGGGCAAACCCGATCATGTGGAACGCTTTGAGTGCGTCTGGCTTATCGCCGATGAGCCGCCGGCGCGGATTGAAGACCTTGTCCACCGGTCATTCGCCACCAGAAATCCGCTGGATTTGACCTTCGATGAGGATCAGCGGGGAAAGCGGCTGCACTTTGCCTGCCGCTGGGAAGGCGGCGCCGGCAAGACCGGCCCGTGGAGCGAGATATTTACGGCGATTATCCCCTAATAAAAACAGGATAACGCCCCCATAAAAAGCACTGTTCATGGAGGAATAACCATTATGCGGAAAAATAAACGAAATTTGAGCGCGGCGCTTCTTTCAACGGGAGTTTTTGCCGCGCTTTTTTGCATGGCGCTGTTCGGCGCGTGCAGGGTACAGGGCGAAGACGGCGAGGCTCATCCGCCGTCAAAGAGCCCCAATACCGGCGGCCTGTTCATGATAACCATCGCTCCTGAGGCCGCCGGCAAGGTAAAGGCAAGCGCGCGCTTCGCGCCGTCCATAGCCGAAATCTATCTGGAGGTTGCGGACGGGTTATTCGCCCAGAGCTTCGCAGTCGCCATCGAAAACGAGCAGGACGTCATCACGCCGGTTCTCTGTCCCGAATCCGAAGGAGGAAGACAGCGGTTCAGCTTTACGATGCCTGCGGTCAACGTAACGGTGAACGGGACGTTCAGCGATACCGCTTCGGCGGACGCCTCGCTTGCTTCGATTAGTACCGCGCAGGTTTGTGCAGACGCCGATCAGACGAATATAGACTCGTTTACGCCGGAACAGACCGATTACATCGTTGAAGTTGACTGTGGAACGCAGTCCGTTTCGCTGGCGTTCGCCGCGAACCACATCGGCGCGCGCACGGAATTAGTAAACGCGCAAGCCTCTGAAAACGGCGCGCAGGCCGCGCTGAACGGCGACGTTACGATAGTTACCCTAAAGGTAACGGCGCAGGATACTACAACGGTCAAAGAATACGCCGTCAAGGTAATCAGGCTTCCCGACCTGTCGCTTGAGTTTATAGCGGCGGACGGCGGCGTATTCACAGGCGCCGCCGCGGATATTATAGCGTCTCCCGGAACGGAAGTATCCCATACGCTCCCCTATGACGGAACGGGTACGCTGAATGTAACGCTGACTGTCCGCGCGCGAAACTTCAATACGCAGATTTCCGGCGGCGCGGGAGATTTCAGCGGCATCGTTGGATCAGCCGGAACAGTGCAGACGCAGATACAGGGCTTTGCCATCGGCGAAAGTCATAAGAAAAGCGGCCTTATCAACGTCAAAAAGAACGTAGGCGGACACGACTACTTCAAAGCGTATATGCTGACGCTCATACGCCCCGACGACCTGCTCTTTCCGTCCGAACCGATGGCCGTTATAGACGGACTTACGCCCCGCTATATAAGGAACAGCGCGGCAAGCGGCGATTATGACGAAATGTACGTCTTCAAGGCAAACGCTCAGAACCAAAATACCGCTTATACCATGCACTTTAACCGCTCTCCAACGGAAGCCGCAAAAATATTCATGGTTGCGGGCGGCGCAGGCGGCGGCAGAAGCGGCGATGGCTATCCCGGCGGCGGCGGCGGCGCGGGCGGCGTGATAATCTCTACAACGGAGTACTTCCATGCTGAAAACTATACGGTAACTGCCGGCAGAGGCGGAAACGGAAGCACCGACTTTCCCGTAACCGACACGAACCCCGAACGGCAGGGCGGAAACTCAACAATCGCAGGAACAGGCGTAGAACTTACCGCGTACGGCGGCGGCGCGGGCGGCTCAGACAGAAGCGGCAAAGCTACCTACGGCAACTCAGGAGGCTCAGGCGGCGGCGGCTATACCGGCGGAGGCGGGGCGCTTAACGTTACGCCCGCGCAGGGTAAAAACGGCGGCTACAGTTCAGGCGGCGGTAACGGCTCCGGCGGCGGGGGCGGCGGCTATAAAGGAGCGGGCGGCAATACGGCCGGCGGTACCGGCATCGCGCGCAATGATTCGGCTCTGAACGCGCTATTCGCCAACGCGAACGCTGACGTCATCGCCGACATTCCAGCCGGTTTCGCCGGAGGAGGCGGCAGCGGCAAAGGATCCGGAAACAACGGCGGCGGAGACGCCAAGACGGTGGGAACGCCTCACACCGGAGGCGGCGGCGGAGGCGGCCTAAACACCTACGGCGCAAACGGAGGCTCAGGCATCATCATCATCCGCTACAAGTATACGCAGCCGTCCCGGTAACAAACGTCCGCGCCGCGTAACCGCGCCGCGCCGTGTCATACGAATGATACGGCCTGCGCGGACGCGGCGGCGCAGGCGGCAGGGCGCGCAATTCAACCCGGCGTAATTCTTCCCGCGCGGGGTACTTGCAAAAACAAAAAATCCATACTAGAGTACCGTATCCCAGTAGACAAAGAGGCCAATGAATGGCAGAGAAGTGTACATTTAAGCGTGGCATCCACATCCCTGAGAACAAGGAGCGGACCACGGGGAAAGCGGCGGAACTTGTCCCTCTACCGAAACAAGTCGTCATTCCCGTCAATCAACATTTTGGCGCGCCCAATAAACCGCTCGTTGCGGCAGGCGATGCCGTAAAACGCGGACAAAAAATCGCCGATGCCGCCGCGCCCGGTCCGATGACCGTTCCGGTTCACGCATCCATTGCGGGTATCGTGAAGAAGATAGAGCCGCGCCTTCAGTCCAACAATACCGAAGGACTGTGCGTTGTTATCGAAGCTGACGAGTCCGTATCCGGCGATGATTTTATGACGCCGCTCGATCCGTTTACCTGTTCAAAAGACGAAGCGCTGTCCCGCATCCGCGAGGCCGGCATTGTCGGCATGGGCGGCGCGGGATTTCCGTCTCACATAAAGCTCAATCCGCCGGCGCATCTGAAAATCGACTACATCATCGCCGATGGAGCGGAATGCGAAGCCTATCTTACCACTGACGAAGCGGCAATACGGGCAAAATCCGCGGCGATTATCAAGGGACTGGCGATTATCATGAAAATCACCGGCGTAAACACGGCGATAATCGGCATAGAAGATAATAAAGAAGCGCTCGCGCCCCTGCTTGAACAGGCTGTCGCAGACGGCAAATATCCGGGGACAATCTCCGTGCGGATATGCAAAACTCAGTATCCGCAGGGCGGAGAGAAATTACTGATAAGGGCGCTCACCGGACGCGAAGTCCCCTCAGGCGGCCTTCCCGCCGACTCAGGCTGTATCGTACAAAATATCGGTTCGCTCATCGCCATTACAGAAGCGTTTACGCTTGGACGTCCGCTCATCAAACGCGGGCTTACCGTGTCGGGAGGCGCGTGCGGCAACCCGCGCAATATTGTCGCCCCGATAGGAACTATCCTTACCGAACTGCCTGCGGACTATTTTAACATCGACTACAGCAGACTCGCCAAAGTAATCTTTGGCGGCCCGATGATGGGTTCGGCTGTTCCGCACGCCGGTATTCCCGTTCAAAAAAATACATCAGGCGTCAACTTCCTTACTGCAAAAGAAACATATTCCGAACCGGAAGAATACTGTATCCGGTGCGGCCGCTGCGTACGGTATTGCAGCGCGCGGCTGTTTCCGGTTCTGATGAACAGCGCGCTCGAAGCGGGCGATCTTGATGAAGCGCAGAAAGCGGGACTTATGGACTGCTTTGAATGCGGCGCCTGTGCGTACAACTGTCCGGCGCGGATCAGATTGACGCAGCGGTTCAGAATAGGAAAGTTTAATCTTCGTACGCATCTTGCCGCAAAACAGGCTCTGGCGGCGGCTAAAGCGGATGCCGTCAAAGATCAGGAGGCTTTGAAAAAATGACAGGAAACGAACAAAATAATCTTCTGTTACAATCAAGTCCGCATATTGTACGGCAGGACAACGTCCCGCGTATAATGTCCCGCGTAATTATCGCGCTCTTGCCGGTAACGGCGTTTGGCATCGTCCAATTCGGCAAATCAGCGCTGCTTAACGTAGCGGTCGCCGTTACAACGGCAATTGCCGCGGAGGCTTTTTTCCGGCGGGCGATAAAACGGGAAATACGAATCAAAGACTGTTCCGCAGCGGTAACAGGCCTCTTACTCGCGCTCGTCCTGCCGCCGACAACGCCGCTTTGGATGACGGCGCTGGGATCGGTATTCGCAATCATCATCGCTAAGGAACTTTTTGGAGGGCTTGGCGCGAATGTGTTTAACCCCGCGCTGGCAGGACGGGCGTTTCTGCTGATGAGTTTTCCTGTCTCGCTTACCACATGGCTTAAACACTCCGGACTCCAAACGCCGCTCTTTTTCGTTGACGATTCTACCGATAAAACGCTGCTTGACGCATGGACGCAGGCAACGCCGCTGAGAATAATGAAAGATTCCGGCGCGGATTCGGCGGCCGGCGCCGTGCAGAAGCTGTTATCCGAATTAAATCTTGACTACAGCCACATGATTCGTGATTTCTTTATAGGTAACAAACCCGGCTGTATAGGCGAAACATCAATTTTCCTAATTCTAGTGGGCGGGTTATTTCTGCTCAAAACCCGCGTTATCGACTGGCGCGCGCCTGTGGCAATGCTCGCGGCGGCGGCGGCGGCGGCGGCGGCGCTGAGTATGGATCCGCTTGTCGCGCTGCTGTCGGGCGGCCTTGTCTTCGGCGCGGTATTTATGGCGACAGACTATACAAGCGCGCCGGTCAGCGAAACCGGAAAACTGGTTTTTGGGGCAGGAGCCGGAATCATAGCAATGCTGATACGCAAATTCGGCAATTATCCAGAAGGAGTTATGTTCAGTATTCTCATTATGAATATCATAACGCCGTATCTTAACCGCATACAACACCGGAAATACGGATTTATTCCCGCAAAAAAAGGAGGTGCAAAAAAGTGAAGGATACTATAAAAATGGTTGTGGCGATTGTTATTTTTGCTACAGCCGCCTGCACAGGCCTTGCTTTTGTATATATGTCTACAAAAGACCGCATTGACGAAAACAAAACGGCTAAATTCAATGCTGCGCTAAAGGAGATATTTCCTTCAGCCGAAAGCTTTGAGGAAGTTCAGCTTGTTGAAACAAACGACAATCCGGCGGTTACAATGAAAAGCGCCGCTCATCGGGCGGTAAGCGGCGGTAAAACGCTTGGCATTGCAATAAACGTTTCGGATATGGGTTTCAGTGATACGATTGAAGCGCTTGTCGGCATTAGCTCAGACAATATTGTTACGGGAGTTCGTATCTTAAAAAACACGGATACGCCCGGACTTGGCGCAAACGCTTCGTCAGACACGTATTTTATCGATAAAAATACCAAAACGAAAACATTTTACGGCCAGTTTTCGGGAATGAAGGCCGGCGCTCCCATTAAAGTAACAAAGGACGGCGGCGATGTCGCTGCAATAACTGCGGCAACAATAACAAGCCGTGCCGTATCACTGCTTGTTGAAACAGCCGCCCGCGCCGGAGAAGCGTATTTTTCGCAAACGCAAAATGGAGGCAAAAATTGAAAAATCTGTGGAATATATTTACCAACGGATTAATAAATGAAAATCCGCTGTTGATTTTGATGATAGGTCTTTGCTCAAGTCTCGCAGTAACAACAAGCGTCGCCAACGGCTTGGGTATGGGACTTTCAATGACATTCGTGCTGCTTATGTCGGAACTGGTGATAAGCGTATTCAAGCGCCTTATCCCGCCGGCAGTTCGTATTCCGGTGTTTATCATTGTGATTGCGGCGTTTACTACGGTGATTGACTATGTATTACAGGCGTATATTCCCGCGCTCTCCGCGAGCATGGGACTGTTTATTCCGCTTATCGTAGTGAACTGCATCATCATGGGACGTGTGGAAGCATTTGCGTATAAACAGCCAATAATCAACGTGATTCCAGACGGTCTTGGAATGGGACTGGGATACACATGGGTACTCACCTCAATATCGCTGGTACGCGAAATTCTAGGCGGCGGAACAATTCTTGGCATAGACGTTTTTGGAGGGAAATTTACGCCGGTATTATTCTTTGCGCTGCCGCCCGGCGGATTTTTGGTGTTTGCATTTTTTATCAGTCTAGGGTTGTTTCTTAAAACGCAGCTTGCCGGCGGAAAGAGCGGCAAATGTAAAATGGGGTGTTGTTGATGGAATTATTTGCGATATTTTTCAAGGCGTTCTTAAGCGATAATATTGTGTTTATGAGTTTTCTTGCGTTATGCCCGTTTATCGGTATGTCTTCTGATGAAAACAAATCATTGGGCATGGGATTGGCCGTTACGTTTGTAACCGTGCTGGCAACCTGCGTTACGTATCCGGTTTTCTGGTTTGTGCTAAAGCCATACGGTCTTGATTTTTTACAAACGCTGGCTTTTATTCTTGTTATTGCATCGCTTGTGCAGCTTGTCGAGTTTTATCTGAAGAAATGCGCGCCGGGTTTGTATAATTCGATGGGAATTTATCTTGCGCTGATTACAACAAACTGCGCAATACTTTATGTTACATTGAATAACATCTCGCGGCAATACAAGTTTATAGAGGCGTTGATTTACTCGATTGGTGTCGCATTTGGGTTCCTTGTCGCGTTGCTGTTGCTTGCGGGAATACGCGGGCGCATCAAGAGCAGTCCCATACCTGCATTCATGAAAGGCACTCCAATCTTATTTGTGTCCGCATCATTGCTTTCGATGGCTTTTATGGGTTTTGCAGGATTGGTCAAGTGAGGTAATCTCTGATGAATATACTACTTGTTACAGTAATTTTTGCGTCTTCTCTGGCATGTATACTCGGCGTTGCGCTGGGTGTTTTCCGAAAAATCTTTCATGTTGAGACGGATGTTCTTGTTGGTCTGATACGAGAGACGCTGCCAGGTGCAAATTGCGGCGCATGCGGCTTTCCCGGATGCGATGGTTTCGCGGCTGCCTGTGCGGCAAAAGAAACTCCGCCGGATAAATGTACGGTCTCCAGTGCGGAAGATACCAAAAAACGCGCCGCGCTGGTCGGCGGCAGTGCGGAAATAAAACCTGTCATCGCAGTGGCAGCGTGTCAGGGTTCAACAGAGTTCGCGGCGTTGAAAGGCCGTTATACCGGCGTACCAAACTGCCGGGGAGCAAAGATCTCTTTGAATGGACTAAAAGTCTGCGCATGGGGATGCATTGGGTTTGGCGACTGCATTGCGTCATGCCGGTTCGGTGCATTGTCAATGGGACAAAACGGCATTCCGGTAATTGATCCGTCAAAGTGCAAAGGATGCAAAATGTGCCTTTCAGCATGTCCACAGGCTATTATCAGACTGGTAAATGCCGGTGACCACGGGGCGTTCGCGTTCTGCAACAACCGCAACGCGATAAAACCGGCGGTACGAAAAGCCTGCAAAATAGGCTGCATCAAATGTGAGGCCTGCGTTAAAAAATGTCCCGTGCAAGCTATCAGAATGGACAACGGAATTCCGCAAATTGATTACAATAAATGTACTTCATGCGGCGAATGCGTGGAAAAATGTCCGCAGAAAGTACTTAAACTGATGGCATAAGCGGAATACTAAACTGCCCGTTACCGGACATCCCTAACCGGATACTAAAACCTTACAGAAGCCGTCAAAACGAAGTACCGCGCAGCAGAACCGCGCGGTACTAAATCTGTTGCAGCCAATAAAGCTTTTTAAGTTTAACTAAAACCGGCGTATAGACAAAAAACATAATAAACTATAGATTAGCCTCATAATGAAAAAGTCTTTACCGTTGTTTATTTGGATAGCGCTTTTATGCGCGGGTGTGTTGTTTTTACTTCTGCCTTTTGACAGTAATTCAAAGAAAAAGCAGCCGGTTTTGAATACTCTTGCCCAACTGTCAATTCCACGAACAGGCGCTTATCTTGACGGTACTATCATCGAAATAGATACTGAAGACGCCGCCGACATTTATTACACGATAGACGGCGCGGAACCTGATACAAACAGCCTAAAATATGACGAAGAAAATCTTCCCAAAATGGCGTTTGAAGAAATGGGCGTACCGGAATTTACCTTTAAAACTGTTGCCGTAAAAGACAGTAAAAAAAGTCCAGTCGAACAAGCTGTGTATTCTCAATATTCCATAACGCTGCCGCCGCTTTTGCGTACCCTTGCGGATCAAATAAATGCAAACGGTCATGGCCTAAATAAAAACGATCCTGTAAAAGTTGTAGTTCCGGCAGAAGTTTCCGTAGATGACGTAAAAATTTCATATCCAAATCCAGGCAATCCGGAACTAACCATAACAGACGGTCTTGGCGCTCTTTATCATGCATTTCAAGGTAAATTTGTTTCCCTTGATTTAAGCGCGGTAAACTGGATTGGTGAAGACGATGACGGCAACATGGTAAAAACAATACATGGAATAAGTAATAATGAAGGCATCGCCGTTCGTGCAAACAAAGAAAGCCTTGTAGAACTTATATTGCCGCCAGATCTTGTTACAATAGGGGCGAGAGCCTTCGCTTTAAGCGTAAATCTTAAAGCAATTGACTTGAAGGATCAAAGCAGCTTAAAGATCATTGAATCCTCCGCCTTTAGTGAATGTATTGAGGCTGTGCGGATAGATTTTACAGGATGTTCATCTCTGGAAACCATCAGTGACAGGGCGTTTGAAAAATGCTATATGGCGCGGGAACTTGATTTTTCTCCGTGCATAAAACTTGAAACAGTCATGCACCATGCGTTTTCTCAACCAAGAAAAGCAAAGTTCATCGAATTTCCCATGTCGCTGATGGTCATAAGCGACTATTCATTTCAATATGCTATAAACGCTGATTATGTCCGTTTTCGCTCGCCAGAAGTACCGGGCTGGGGCTGGGCGGCGTTTAATTATTTTAACCGATACGACTGGCAGGAAGGCGCAAAGTCTGACGATCCTAAATACGGTAACGGCCTAAAGCCAACTCACCGCCACACTGCACCGGAAGGCGGACTGGCCGATTATACAGACAAAATGCTCGTAGTGTATCACCCGAACTCAAGCAGCTGGATAAAACCACACGGCGGATATTATATCGGCGGTGATGCAGGCGGGTATTATTTTGCCGGCCAAAACGTTCCTGAAGACAGTATTGGAGACCAGGGCGCAAACTACAGAGGGTTAAGTTCTATTACTATAAATGCCGCAGGTCTGGAGCCACGTTATAATGACCGCAAAATAACTGCCAATGTTGCTGAAATTCAGGCGCAGATTATAGACGGTGCGGTTACGTTTACCATTGGTACTCCCACAAAAAATCTTGAAATTCTGAATGCCAAAACAGGTCAAAAAATCACGTTCCCGCCCCATAACGTCAAGGCCACAGACAAATGGCCGCAGACGGGCGAACCTGATGTCTATAACGGCAACAGCGGTTATTTGGGAGAGCCTTATATTTCAAAACCTGATGTAAAATTTGCCATTCTTAACCTAACAATAGAGGGCGGCGGTGAGCTTAAACGTTTTATCGAATGTAAAACCGCTGATGAATGGAAACACATTGATGCAGATAAACGCACAGTAAAATACATATACGTCAGTAAAGACGTTATAATACACTGCGACCATCACAACGACAGTAACAATTCTGTTGTTTCAACAATATTGATTGAACTTAAACAGGGCTGGAATTTGGTTGAAATATGTGAGCGTACATTTGATATTCTTAACGCCAATACTGAAAATCCCGGAGTAACAAAGTCAGTTTGGATAAGCGGCTGTAAATATGACAGTGAAGAGATTAAAAGTGCTGATGAATTTACGCAAAACCGCCGGCAATATGATAAGGTTATCCCGTGGATGATAAGTGGTAATTAGTTTCTTAAGTCCGGTTTATCCGGAATATTAAAATGGAGCAATAAATTATGAAGTCAATCGATAAAAAACTGGTATGTTTGTCCGCATTTACGCTGATTATATGTTTTGCCGTTATAACCAAATATACCAAGCTATTAGGCGGCAATATGTATGACACATCAAAAATTAACAAAAACGGCGTAAAAGTTATCAATGAAATTTGGGGAGAACCGGAAGAAGATCCGCGCTGCGTTATGGGATACCAGCTTAAAACAAGCGGCAAACCATTTTTTGACCGTTATGTAATCCTTTACGGCGGCAGAATTGTAAACAGAAACTGCGCGACAAACAAATTTCCAGATGCACAGCTTTGTAATAAAACTGGACTGCATTTGCATTATGACGACAATGTTTATAAGTATTATGCTCAACAAAGTGAAAAATATCTGCAGCCGCTCAGAAAAAAAGGAATAAAAGTACTTATGGGCCTTGTTCCCAAAGACAGCGGAGTCTGTATAGGCGTTATAGGTTCATGGCCTATGGAGGACGTATGGCCGTGGAAACAAAATAATCAGGATTCGGAATATCCCTTCGGAGAAAAGGCAGTGAAAGCATTTGCCAAAGAAATAGCGGAAGAGCTTAAACGTTTAAAGCTTGACGGCGTTGGATATGACGAAGAATACGGCAATATAAAAAGCGTTTATGGGCCGGGTCCGTCTGCGGTTTATCCTGAATATTTTGGACAATATGAATATTATACTGATGCAAAACAAAAAAAAGCTGCATGGAAACGCGGCGGGGAAAATGTTTTTCGCTTCGCGTATCAATTAAACAAAGAAATGCCGGGAGTTATTCAGGATATGTACGAAATTCACTATGGAGAATATGTACCAAAAGAATTAGAAATAGATAACCAAACAGTCAAAGCATCTGACTTGTTTGATATTTCTTTTGAGCCTTACTACGGAAGCTGGCAGGCAAACTCAAATTTTCTGCCCAGAAAAAAATACGGCCCTATTTCAATAGACATTGGATCTACAAGCGACGGCGTAAAACCGGCAAATACAAATTATGGCATAGTTCAGAATATGAATGATCATCTTGCAGGCGGATATGGAGTGAATATGTTTTATTGCCTTCGCTCCCGTGATGAAATGCAAAGCAGGTTTCCGAAATTTTTTAACAGAGATGAATGGAAGGCCGAGGGTTATCTTACAAGAATTAGCAATGTTCTTTTTGGTGAAGAAACAATATACAACGGTATTGACTACCCCCGCTTATGGTAAATGAAATACCCCGCCGCAAGCAGCGAGGTATTTAACACGGCGAATAAACAAAAACAATCTTTTTCCGTTAATTTTTGCTCTAAATTTGCCGATAATAAAAGTATGAAATGGATTTTTTGTATTATTGCGGCGTTTTTTTTAACATGCGCACTTTGGGCGCAAGAAGAGAATGCTACAGTGGAACAAAATTCTGACGTACAGCCTAAGATCAGCTATGCGCTGTTAAACAATGACTACTACAAAGAAAGTCTTAAACAGCGCAGTCTTGCGCGGCTTGCCCTTCAAGAAGGCGAATATGAAAAGTCAATACATCACTCCGAAGAAGCTGAACGTTACGCAAGACTCTCTGACGAATATATAGCAAAAAAACTCCTTCAGGCGCGTGTAGGCAAGGCTATCCAAGAAGCATCAGATAAAATTACATGGGCAAAGTTAAATGAAGCCGGTAAATACTATCCTGATGAACTAAAAAATGCTCAGGAACATTATGCCGCCGCCATTGATTGCCGCAACGAAGAAAATATGGATGGCGCGCTTGAAAATGCTCTTGCCGCGCTTATCGACCTTGAGGCTGTTGCCGCTCCGCCCAAACAAGAACCGGATGGTAAAGTTGAACTTCCGCCCGATACTCCGTTGAATCCAGGACAGTATAAAGTCAGGCCGTGGGACGGGTTTGGCGACTGTTTCTGGAATATCGCCAAACATTTCTACGGAAATCCGAATAAATGGCGTATACTCTACGAAGCGAACAAAGATAAATTGCCTGATCCGAATAACCCAAATTTGATTGAGGTTGGTACAGTTATTGACATTCCTACTATCGCGGGAGAAGATCGTACCGGTATGTATGATACGGGCAGACCATACTCAAGATGAGTCATTCCTTACAGCGCGCTGTTTAGCTACACCGCGTACCGCTGCCGGTGAACCGCCGGCTAATGAGGAAGTAACAACCAAAACGTATTTGCTTAAAACCGGAGAGCTTGTTCTCAAACGCGGTAACCGCGCTATGTTTGAAAAAATTCTATTCCGTAATCTTGCTGCAATGCTTAAAGGCAGCGGCGCACAGATTATTTGTAAAGACGGCCGTTTTTTTGTTCGCTGCCGGGAATCAGCTTGCGCCGCCGTTGAAGACGTTCTTCCGCGTCTTGCCGGAATTACAGGCTGGGCTGCTGCCCGCGTTACCGGAAAAGATAAAAACGCTCTTTTACAAATATGCGTTGATGAAGCGTTATTTTGTTTTGAACGGGGAGCGCGTTCCTTTAAAATTGAAACACGCCGTACAGACAAAAGCTTTCCACTCAGCTCGTATGAAATAAACTGCGCCGCCGGAGATGCGATTACCGCCGCGCTGCCTTCGTTTAAGGTTGACGTGCATACTCCTGATGCAGTAATCAGCGTTGAAATACGCGAAAAAACATTCGTCTATAGCAACGCAAACAAGGGACTACGCGGGCTTCCTGCCGGCACAGCAGGACGTGGAATGCTGCTTCTCTCCGGCGGCATAGACTCCCCTGTGGCCGGATTCCTTATGGCTTTGCGCGGAATGAGCTTATCCGCCGTTTACTTTCACGCCTATCCGTATACGCCTGATGAAGCAAAGCAAAAAGTCATTACTCTTGCCGCATTACTGCGCCGTTACACAATCAATTTACGGCTTTTTGTTGTAAGTTTTACCGCCATAGAACAACGCATAAAAACCGCTGCGCCGCCGCAATGGGGGACGGTTTTACTTCGTATGGCAATGATGGAATGTGCGTCGGCATTAGCGCTGCGCAACAAGTGTAAATGCCTAATAACCGGAGAAAGCCTCGCACAGGTAGCAAGTCAAACCGTCGAGAATATCGCCTGCACAGAAAGCAAAGCGGCGTTTCCTGTGTTTCGTCCGCTTATTGGCATGGATAAAGAAGAAATTACTCAAAAATCAATAAAAATAGGAACTTACCAAACGTCAATTCTTCAATATGCTGATTGCTGTACGCTTTTTAGTCCTGAACACCCTATCCTTCACGCAGATCTTTCTGAAGCGCTTTCCATTTATGACAGTCTTGATCTTGCTGAGCTTTTAAAAACGGCACTTGACACATGTGAAACGATAAAATCATAACACGAATGAACAGCTTGACAAAGACAATCGCAGGGCTTACCATAAAAGTAAGAATAATAAATTAGAGGTGCGTTATGGCAAAAGTGGAACTTAAAGATATTACCAAAGTTTATGAAGGCAATGTCCGTGCAATGGATAAAGCTAATATCACCGTAAACGACAGGGAATTTGTTGTTTTTGTAGGCCCATCAGGCTGTGGTAAATCAACAACTCTCCGTATGATAGCCGGATTAGAAGATATAACCGAAGGGGAACTGTTTATTGACGGTGAAATGATGAATGATGTTCCTCCAAAAGACAGGAATATAGCGATGGTTTTTCAAAACTACGCTCTCTACCCACACATGACCGTATACGACAATATGGCGTTTGCCCTCAAAATAAAAAAAACACCTAAGGCTGAGATTGATAAACGCGTACGTGAAGCGGCGAGGATTCTTGACATAGAGAAATTTCTTGAACGCAAGCCGAAGGCGCTTTCTGGCGGTCAGCGTCAGCGTGTTGCCGTAGGCCGCGCCATTGTACGCAATCCTAAGGTCTTCTTGTTTGATGAGCCGCTTTCAAACCTCGATGCAAAGCTTCGGGTTACCATGCGCGCCGAAATTTCCGCGCTTCATCATAGACTCAACGCAACTATGATATATGTTACGCATGATCAGGTTGAAGCAATGACAATGGCCGATCGCATTGTTGTATTTAACGTTGGAAAAGTTCAGCAGATTGGTACGCCGCTTTATTTGTACAATCATCCTATCAACAAGTTTGTGGCAGGCTTCATCGGTTCACCGCCAATGAATTTTTTACTTGTGAATGTGGTTGCCGATGGTGATGGCGTAATGCTTGATGAAGGCGGCTTTAAGCTGAAACCTGTGCCAGAGCATATAGAATATCTCAAAAAATACACCGGCAAAGAAGTGTATTTTGGTATTCGTCCAGAAAATCTGGAATATGTTGCAGACGCTTCTTCCAGCAATAATATGCCGCTTACTGTAAGTGTTGTTGAACCGCTCGGCGCAGACACAACGTTATGGCTTCGTTCAGAAAATACCAGAGAACTAGTCGCCAGAACAGGACCCGGTCATATTTTTAAGATTGACCAAAAAGTCAACTTCAGTCCTGATATGACAATGGCGCGGTATTTTGATAAAGAAACAGAGCTTTCTATACTTCCATTACCACAGGAAGAAGCAGTTTAGTTTCCTATATCATCCGCAAAGATACTGAAAATGACGCTGTACGTTAGATTATCAACATAGCATCGCCATAGCTGAAAAACCGGTATCCTTCTGTGAGTGCGTTGTTATATGCGTTAAGAATCATTTTGCGTCCCGCTTCCGCGCCGCTAAAAACGCCGCAAAATGACGAAACAAGCATCAATAGCGTTGATTCAGGCGTGTGGAAATTAGTAAAAAGCATATCCGCCGTATGAAACTGGTAATCTCCGTAAATAAACAGAGAAGTTGAATTTTTACCGCGGCGCAGCCGGCCGCTGTTCCATGCTGATTCAAGAGCGCGTAAGGTCGTTGTCCCAACAGCAATGATATTTCTGCCCTCACGCTTCGCCGATTCTATTTTTTCAGCGGCATCATCATTTATATAAAAATGTTCAGTATGCATTTTATGATCTTCAATATTTTCTACATGGACAGGCAGAAAGGTTCCAAGTCCAACATGAAGCGTAATAAACGTCATCATGATATTTTTTTTCCGCAGTGTTTCTAAGAGCTCGCTCGTAAAATGAAGACCGGCGGTCGGCGCCGCAGCCGAACCAGTTTTGTCTGCGAATATAGTTTGGTACCTGATATCATCTTGTTCTTCATCACTTCTTTTTATATACGGAGGCAGTGGAATATGCCCAAAGCAGTCAAGCCAATTATCATCTACCGGAATATTAAAAGCGATATGACAGCATCCTTCTTCATGATCGCTTATTTCAGCGTAGTTCCCGTCAGGAAGAACAAAACGCCTGCCGGCTTTCATGCGTTTGCTGCGCTTCATAAGAGCTTTCCACATCTGCCTGTCAGGAACGTCTGTGATCTGTTCAAGCAGCAAGAATTCGGCTTTTTTACCGGAAACCTCGTCAATACAGAATATTCTTGCTTTGCGAACGCGGGAATTATTGAACACAAAAAGGCTTCCACTTTCAATTAATTCGGGCAGTTCAAAAACAGCGTGGTTGCCCCAGTTTCCTGAACGGCGGTCAAGCAGCATCATTCGGCTCTCACCGCGTTTCTCCGGTGGAAACTGCGCTATATTTTCAGCAGGAATTTCAAAAGAAAAATCCTTTATCTTCATTCAAGTACGTCTTGCTTTTCGAGAATCAGCTATAGCCTGCATTTTTGCATCGACATTATTGAGTATTGATTTTAACCTTTCTTTTTCAATTAAGTCGATGAGCCTTGCCTCAGTAAATTTTCTTGCTTCCTCACTATAATCACCAACGCCGGCGCAGATTCCTTTATCGGCTTTTTCATCTTTCAAATGGGAATGGAAATCTCTTAAAACAAGTTCTCCTATCACGCCCTGTATTCTGATAAATCTAAACATAACGATACTCGACCATTTGGGCGTATCAACTTCGGCGACAATATCAGTCCAATCATTTCCGTTCATTTTAGTTTTTATTATCTTGACTTTTGAATTGCTAAAATACGTCATGGTAACTTTCCGGCACAGCGCAATAAAATCCGCAGAAGAAGCCATTGTAAAAATCCTAAGATTCTTGTTTGCAACTAATTCTTTATTATTATTTATCAGCTCCTCCACATTTTTATAACTATCACGGATTTCCTTTATCTGCTGTAGATACTTCATCGCGGTAACAGTGTCCTGCTGTCTTAAATAAACGGATGCAAGCTGATATTTCAGTTCAACTTCTATATCTTCCTCTATAGTTTGATGTTTAAGCCCGATTTCAAAATCTGATATTGCCTCTTCATTCCGATGAGCCTCAATATGAATCATGCCGGATTCAAGACAAGCCTGAGCGCCCCAGATCTCGTCCGGCCTCAGATGAGAATATATGCGAAGCGCCTGTTCTTTTTGACCGGCGTCGGCGTAACACTCCGCCAAAGTAATCAACGATTCCTTATCGCCAGGGTCAGCTTCCATAGCCTTTCGGATGTAGCCCATCGCCTCTTTGGAACGTTTTAGCTTAAAAAGCGCGTGTCCCATTATACGAAGACTACCGGAATGCTCAGGGTTTCTTGTAATAGCCATTTTAAGCATTTTAACCGATTTTTCATAATTTCCACGCATAAATTCAAGATTGCCAAACTGATAATTTACTTCAGGACTGGACTGGTCAAGAGAACGGGCAATTACAAAAAATTTATGCGCGGCTTCAAAATTATTAAGGCGCATCGCCGCAATGCCCGCTCTAAGATTTGCCTGAACATGGCTCAATTCACCGTTTACCGGAGGCAGCTCAGAAAGAGCTTCATAAGTGTGATAGGCTTTTTCCCAATCCTGCGCCTGATAATACACATCTCCCAGAAAATTCAGCGCAACCGCGTCTTTAGTATTTTTTGCAAGACGCCTGGTAGCCTCTTCTATTGCCTCTTCTTTTGATTTTGATTTTTTAATACTTTTTGCAGACCCGCTATATTTGTAATTTACAGCAATATATCCCCCTATAGAAGAAATCGCTATAATAAGAACCGCAACAACCAATATAGGGATTAGAAAGTCCATGTTAATTATCATATACGATACACACCAGACTTTCAAGTGCAATGTCCGGTAGACGCTTCGATAAGATTACGCTTTGACCTGTCAGCTTCTGTTAATAAGATTCGCTTGATAGCCGGCGCCGAATCCATTATCTATATTTACAACGCTTACACCCGGCGCACACGATGTAAGCATGCCAAGCAATGCAGAAAGCCCGCCAAATGAGGCTCCATAACCTACGCTGGTCGGCAGCGCAATAACAGGCGAAGAGACAAGTCCGGCCAATACTCCAGCAAGAGCGCCTTCCATACCGGCGCACGCTATAATTACACGTGCCTCCCGTATTTCATCAAGACGGGAAAATAGTCTGTGAATGCCCGCAACGCCTATATCGCAGATAAGTTTTACTCTGCTGCCTAAAAATTCAGCCGTCCTTACCGCTTCGTGCGCTGCCGGCAAATCAGATGTTCCCGCCGTGGCAACGACAATAAGTCCCTGCCGTTTTTCCTCGTTGCATAACGTTCCCAGACTAAGAATTTGCCCCAATTCATCATAGCCGGCTTCAGGAAAACGCACTTGAACTCTTTTTGCAAGAACGCGGCCCGCTTTAGTTGCCAACACTGGCTTTCCGCGCTCATGTATATCAGCTATGACTGTTTCCGCCTGTTCTACGGTTTTTCCTGCGCAAAAAACTACTTCCGGGCAGCCCGTCCGTTCCGTGCGCATCATATCAATATTAGCAAATCCCAAATCACTGTTATACAGCGAAACTATCGAATTATAAGCTTCATCAACACTGATGCTGTTATTTCTTAATGATAAAAGCGCGTTATATATTTCCTTATTCAAAAATTTACTCCATAATATCCGCCAGCTTTTCTATCTTTCTTAAAACAGGTTCACAATAAAGGTTTCAGCAATACGGCAAAATTTCACCAAACGCCGCATCCGCCGCGAAAGAAATCATTAACAGGTACCGCTATTTTATACGCTTGTAAATTTTGATTTCCGTACGCAGACGTTCAGCAAGACCAGCTATTGGTACGCGAACTTGTTCCATTGAATCGCGGAATCGCAGCGTAACGTCCTTTTTTTCTTTTGAATCGTAATCCACTGTAATGCAGAATGGCGTACCTGCTTCATCCTGTCTACGATAACGCCTTCCTATAGCGCCTGAATGATCATAGTCTGCAGCAAAATCATTTTTAAGTTCATTTCGAATTTCAGCGGCAAGATCAGCAAGTCCGTCTTTTTTCATGAGCGGAAGTACGGCAACGGTAACCGGCGCCAAAACAGGATGAAAACGCAACACCGTACGCCAGTCATCTTCATTGCCTTTATCAGCTATTTTTTCCTCATCATAAGCATCGCATAACACCATTAACAACGACCGTGTCAGTCCCGCCGATGTTTCTATAATAAACGGGATATATTTCTTGTTGCCGTCATCCTGGTCAATATACTGGAGATCTTTTCCTGAATACTGAGTATGACGGCTCAAATCATAATCGGAACGATTATGAACACCTTCAAGCTCTTTCCAGCCCATTGGGAACAAATATTCTATATCGTAGGCGTCTTTAGCGTAATGAGCAAGTTCATCCGGACCATGCTGATGCCAGCGTAGCCTATCTATGCGTATGCCGAGTTTTTCATAATAAGCCCAGCGGCGTTTCTTCCATTCATCAAACCATTGTTCGTCAGTACCAGGCTTTACAAAAAACTGCATTTCCATTTGTTCAAATTCGCAGGTACGAAAAATAAAATTCTTTGTAACGATTTCATTACGAAACGCCTTCCCAATTTGAGCAATGCCAAACGGAAGTTTCATACGATTTGACTGTATTACATTTTTATAATTTACATAAATGCCCTGCGCCGTTTCAGGACGTAAATAGATTACACTTGCGTCACCTTCTATAGGCCCAATATGCGTTTTAAACATTAAATTAAATTTCCGTGTATCAGTAAGCTCACCGCCGCATTCCGGACATTTTTTTGCAGCAAGATTCTCCTGTGGAATCTGATCGGCGCGAAAGCGTACCTTGCATTTTTTGCAATCAACCAAAGGATCTGTAAAATTTTCAACATGACCTGAAGCTTCCCAGGTACGCGGATGCATTAAAATTGCCGCATCAATGCCTACGATGTCATCATGAAGCTGGGTCATTTCTTTCCACCAAACCTGCGCAATCCGGTTTTTCAGTTCAATGCCAAGAGGACCGTAGTCCCACGCGCCGGATTGACCGCCGTATATTTCCGAAGACTGAAACACAAAGCCCCGCCGCTTTGCAAGCGAAGTAATTTTTTCCATTGTACAAGCGCCCTGATATACGGTTTCTGTTTCCATAACACAATCTCCTTAAATTAAGGCATTCATCATAACACACCAGCTTATATTTAATAAGCCCTCACAAATTTCAAAAATTATTCGTAAATTATGAAAACTTAAATTCATCAGTACGCTTGTTTTTTAAAAAGGCATCGGCTTGCAGAAATTTTCTTTACGATGAATACGAATTTATACTTGTATTTGTTATAGACAAAATATTTGCTATATCTTACAATTTGCATTTGAGAGCCGTTTTATGAAATTTTTTGATAGTAATTTGAAGATTGAGACGCAAATAGCCCGTGGAAGCAAGAGCTTTGAACCGGTAACCGGCGCGGTAAGTACGCCTGTTTTTCAAAGCGCCTGTTTTCGTCATGCGGCGCTGTATGAATCTACCGGTTTCGATTACAGCAGAGCGGCAAATCCCACGCGGCAGGTTCTTGAAAACACGATGGCAATCCTTGAACATGGAAAATACTGCCTTGCATTTTCAACCGGTATGGGCGCAATTTCAGCCATTATAAAAATATTCGCGCCAGGCGATCATATAATAGTATCACAAGATCTTTATGGCGGCACATACCGTCTTTTTACCGGATATTATGAACATTATGGTTTTGCTTTTTCATTTATTGATACAAGTGATTTCACCCAAATCGAAGCGGCTGTACAGCCTCAAACCAAGGGGCTGTTCATCGAAACGCCGTCAAATCCAATGATGAAGATTTCTGATATTTCGCGCTGCGCGGATTTCATTCATAAGCGCGGCGGACTTCTTATTACTGATAACACATTTTGTACGCCCTATTTTCAAAATCCTCTTGATTTAGGCTCCGACTTTGTTATACACAGCGGTACAAAGTATCTGGGAGGACATAATGACACTCTTTCAGGGTTTATAGTACATTCAAATGATACATACAAAGATAATTTATTAAATATACAGATGAGCGAAGGCGCGTGTCTTTCGCCATTTGACGCATGGCTTACAATACGAGGAATAAAAACGCTCGCGCTTAGAATGAAAAAACATCAGGAAAATGCAGCTGTTATTGCACAATGGCTTGCCGCGCATTCAAAAGTTGAAAAAGTTTTTTGGACAGGCTTTGAGAATCACCCTCAATATGAATTATCGCGCAGACAAATGCGCGGCCACAACGGGATGATTTCATTTTATTTCAAAGAGGAATCATGCGTTGCCAGCCTGCTTAAAAAAGTTAAGCTTATTTTATTTGCTGAAAGTTTAGGCGGAGTTGAGTCTCTTATTACCTATCCGCTCGTACAAACGCACTCCGATATACCTGATGATATGCGCAGAGCTGCCGGTATAAATGAACGTTTAGTAAGACTATCTGTTGGCATTGAGAATGCCGATGACATCATCATGGATTTGGAACAAGCAATAAATTAAAATGCGTATATCTACAAAAGGGAAATATTCACTTATTGCGCTGCTCTATATTGCTTTGCTTGATAAAGGAGTTTATGCCAGCGCAAGTGAAATTTCAACAGCTACAGGAATATCAGAAGGTTATCTTGAACAATTATTTATTGAACTGCGCAAAGCCGGCATAATTCAAAGCGTTCGCGGGCCTCAAGGAGGCTATTATCTTGATAAAGAACCAAAAAATATTTCGGCCGGCGATATACTGCGTTCTGTTGAAGGTTCGCTGTCTCCGGCGGAATGCGTTGATTCTATGGTATGTCCAAAAGAGCAATCATGTTTAACATGGAATACATGGAATCTTCTAAACAGCAGCATTAAAAATTTTGTTGATTCCATATCGCTTGCGGATCTTATAGATGATTATGACGCAAACAAAGATCCGGAGTATGAAATATGAAAATATCATCCCGTGGAAGACACGGAATTCGCTTTTTACTGGATCTTGCGCTGCATTATAATGAAGGACACGTTACGCTTGCGAGCATTGCCGAACGTCAAAATATCTCCGCGTGGCATCTTGAACAAGTCGCTATCATACTGCGCAGAACAGGTTTTATTCGCTCCATTAAGGGATCATCCGGCGGATATTCGCTTACACGCAGGCCGGAAAACATCAGCTTGGGTGAAGCGCTCAGGACGCTTGAAGGCGATATGCTGATAACTGATCCGCCGCTGCCTGGAGAACGTGAAAAAAAATATGCCGCGACGGTACGCCGTGTTGTATTCGACAGACTTAATGAAAAAATTTCCCAAATTATCGACGCCGATTCGCTGGCATCGCTCACCCGCAATACAGAGACTTCTGAATCTTATACTTATGTCATTTAACAATATCAATTTATGGGTATTCAATTTTAACCTATAAAGCAAAACTAATCTTTGTACAATGATATGATACGCGCAATTACGCCACGCAATCATTTACCGCATGAATATCGACAAAAGTTTCAAAGCGGATACATGGAATACGCCGGATGATATTCACGAGGTTAAAAAAAATTAAAGTTCCTTTTTGCAAAGCCGATACTTTTAGTGGATGGCAATGGTGAGCGGCCGAATGCCTTCGCCGTCCACAAAAAAAAACAAAGAGCAAGGATGCTCTGCTAACAAATCATGGAGGAAATGATATGATTATCAATCACAATCTCAGCGCTATGTTCGCTGATCGTACGCTTGGCGTTACTCAGGTGGAAATTCAAAAAAATTCAGAAAAATTATCATCGGGTATACGGATTAACCGCGCCGGCGATGATGCTTCCGGTCTTGCTGTTTCAGAAAAAATGCGCAGTCAGATTCGCGGCTTAAACCGCGCTTCGGCAAACGCCGCTGACGGTATTTCGTTCATTCAGGTAACGGAAGGCTATCTTCAGGAAAGTGAAGATATTATTCAACGTATACGTGAATTGGCTGTTCAGGCAGCGAACGGTATTTATACCGAAGAGGACAGAATGCAGATTCAGGTTGAAGTTTCTCAGCTTGTTGACGAAGTTGACCGCATTGCAAGCCATGCGCAGTTCAACGGCATGAATCTCCTTACCGGACGTTTTGCCCGGTCAACCGGAGACAACACCATTACCGGTTCTATGTGGTTTCACATTGGCGCGAACATTGATCAGCGCATTCAGGCTTTTATCGGCACAATGACTGCCAAAGCGCTCGGTATGAAAAATGTCGGCGATGATACAATAATGACCATCGAAGACATGGAATCGGCCAACCGTTCTATTGGTACGCTCGATGCCGCCATTAAAATTATAAACAAACAAAGGGCTGACCTTGGCGCGTATCAGAACAGGCTTGAGCATGCTATCCGCGGTCTTGATATTGGCGCTGAGAATTTGCAGTCCGCTGAATCCAGAATCCGCGACACCGACATGGCGAGCGTCATGGTCAACTACACGAGAGACCAAGTGCTTACGCAGTCGGGCATTGCGATGCTGGCCCAGGCTAACCAGAGGTCAAGCTCGGTATTGCAACTTCTTCAGTAACATAGTATACTAAGTCTAGACTGAAGGGAGGGGCGTCCCGATCGATTTTCGGTCGGGACGCCTCATGTTATTTGACAGACACCCTCGATGCTACGGACAGCAGATTTTAGCTGTCCGGATCATACACGGAAAGTCCAGTGGACGGAAGAGAATTTTATCTCTTGTGTTCCCTGGACGTTCCGTTAAAGGAAGGCTGAAGGCGACAGCGCGAACGTCCTTTGGCATTCCCTCGTATGGGACGCTTTTTGGCATGGAGCCGAAGAGAACAACATCATGGAGGGTTATTATGATTATTAACCACAATTTGAGCGCCATGTTTGCCAATCGTCAACTTGGAATAAGTGAGACTGATACGACGAAATCCATGGAAAAGCTCAGCTCCGGTCAGCGGATTAACCGCGCCGGTGATGACGCCTCTGGTCTTGCTGTTTCAGAAAAAATGCGCAGCCAAATCAGAGGATTGAATCAAGCTCAGCGTAACATTCAAAACGGCGTATCGTTTATCCAAGCGACGGAAGGTTATTTGCAGGAAACCCAGGATATTCTGGGACGCTTGCGTGAGCTGTCCGTACAGTCGGCAAACGGTATTTACACTGATGAGGACCGAATGCAAATTCAGGTTGAGGTAAGTCAACTTGTTGACGAAGTCAACCGTATTGCAAGTCACGCCCAATTCAATGGCATGAATTTGCTAACCGGAGCTTTTGCGACGGAAGGCCCGCATACCATGCAGCTGCAAGTCGGCGCCAATATGGATCAGAACAAACGTATCTATATTGGTACAATGACCTCGACGGCATTGGGGCTTACGGGTGAAGGGGAGCAGGGATTCAATATCGCTACTCCTGAAGCGGCAAACCAGGGCATTGGAATGCTGGATATGGCGTTGCAGAGGGTTTCCAAGCAAAGAGCCGATCTTGGTGCTTTCCAAAACCGGTTTGAATTGGCAGCGGACGGCGTGGCAACCGCGTCGGAGAATTTGCAAGCCGCCGAGTCACGAATTCGTGATGAGGATATGGCTTCCGGTATGGTTGAGTATACAAGATCGTCAATACTTAATCAGGCTGGTGTTGCAATGCTGGCTCAAGCCAATGTCCGTAACCAATCGGTGTTACAGCTGTTAGGCTGACATAGTAAAGGCTTGTGTTCAAGAGACTCCTGGATGTTGTCTTTTGGCACAAAATGGGGAAGTTCGCGCGCTTCCCCATTATTTTTTTTATTTAGAAAAGGAAATTTATCATGAGTATGCCGGTAGTATTTGCGGGAGGGGCAAGTCCGCAAATGAAGGCGGACACATTTACAAATAACTCGCACAGCCGTTTCACAGCAAAAGAGGTGATAGCAGCTAAAAGAGCTGCTTCATTATCACGCAGAGCTGCAAGAGAACACATGGAAGCGGCCGTAGCGAATATTAAAAAAATTCATCTTGCCTTCAATAGAAAATTACAATATGAGGTTGATCAACAATCTCACGAAGTAACCGTGAAGGTTATAGACGGCAATACCAACAAGGTTATAAAAGTTTTGCCGCCGGAGGAATTAAAACGGCTTAGGAGAGGCGTTAATGATGCCGCTGGAGCTTTGTTTGACGAAGAAGTGTAAAATTAGAATGGGAGGGACAGGGGAAATTCAGCATTTCCCTGCATTATACTGATGGCTGATATTTCTATTCCAGGCGTAAAAAGCCGGTTTGATACGGAGAAAACCATTGAAGGCCTTATGGAAATTGAGCGGATTCCCCGCAAAAGGCTTGAACAAGATGTTGAAAATCTCAAAACTCAAAAGACAACATGGCAGTCTTTAGGACGGCAAATAACTGTCCTTAGAGATGAAGCGAATAAACTTTATTCGTTTCAAAATCCGTTTAATGAACGTACCTCGATTTCATCAAATTCATCCGTTATTGACGCTAATACGACACGGGAAGCGCGGGATCAGTCGCATGATTTCAGCGTTATTCAAATGGCGCAGGCCGATAAATTTATTTCAAAGCCGCTGGATAAAAATTTTAAGGTTCCGGCCGGTTCTTATAAATTTTCCACAGGCGAAAGTGAAGTTTCATTCAAGTTTAACGGAGGAAGCTTGCAGGAATTCAGTGATACGCTAAACCGCCGCGCCCAGGGAAAAATTTCATCGTCCTTAATTGCGATAAAGCCGGGGACAAACTCTATTGTAATTGGTTCACTGGTAACCGGCGCTGAAAACAGGCTTTCTTTCGCCTCTGATGCGTTAAAATTCGCTGTAAATACGGGACTTGTTGAAGATAAAAAGCCGGAGCCGGTTGTAACTAACATTAAGGCGGTTCCTGTAAAAAATCCCGGAGAGCCGCTGGATGATGTGCAAATGGCGGTGGAAGAAGACTCGTTAAAAGTTGCCGTAAACAGCGATACATCTGTTGCATTAAATTCAGGAATTACGCCGACTTCCTCAATGATTTTGAAATTTGAAACATCAATAACAGATAATCCGGTGGTGTTTGCCGCCGACAAAGCAGCTTTGGAAGCGGCAAAAAAGGCAGCCGCCAGTAAAATCGAAAACGAAAAAATAATTGCGGACACCAATACGGCTGAAGCTGAAGGAGAAGAAATTAGTGAGGAAGCTGGTGAAACCGCTGAAATTTCTGAAAGCGGAGAAATCGCGGAGGAAGTTACAAAAGAAGATCCCGATGTTGAAAACACCGAAGACGGCGCTACGGAGACCGCTTCCATTGAAACAGAGCAGACTGAGCTGAATGAAAACGCAGAGGCCTCTGACAGCACAGAGCTTGTTGAAGATACAGAAACTGCCGAAAACACAGAGGAAAACACAGAGGTTGTAGAGAATACAGAAGAAAGCTCCGATACCACGCCTGTTCTAACGCCGCGTATTGATAATCTCGCGGTGCTTTCACTCAAATTTGCCGATGGAACAAGCGTTGATCTTAGCCCAATTACAGACTCTAAAAAATTTGCGTCAATTACCTATAATCTCTTTGAAATTTCAGGCGGGAAAACAGTAACTTCAATAGAAATCAAAAACAATAACAGCCACCGCGATATTTCTATTCGTAATATTCAGGTTATCGAAACGATGCCCAAGTCCGCTTCCAACCCGCTAAACGCTGTCTCCACAGCGCAGGACGCTATTATCAAAATGGACGGCATTGAAATTGAACGTCCGTCAAATACAATTGACGACCTTATTCCCGGCGTTACGCTTACTATAAAATCCGTCTCAGAGTCGCCCGTAAATCTCAGAGTAGAAAATAACACCGAAGCGGTAAAAGACGCCGTCATAAGTCTTGTTGGAAATTACAATAAACTTATAGCCATGCTCAATGTACTTACCCGTAACGATGATAAAATACTCAACGAGATTACTTATCTAAATGAAAACGAACGTAATGAACTCAAAAGCAGACAGGGGTCGCTTTCCGGCGATTCTGCTGTTACTAAACTTCGTTCAGATCTTATTTCAATAGTGAGCGCCGCGTATTTTACAGAGCGGAGCGGCAGCGCCGTATTGGCTAATTTTGGCATCTCTACAGATGCCCGCGGCGCAGGCGCGGCTGGCTATGATCCGTCACGTCTGCGCGGCTATCTTGAAATTGATGAAAATTTATTTGACACCGCAGTAATGTCAAATCTTGAGGGATTACAGCAGATTATGGGACGTGATACTGATGGAGATTTTATTATCGATTCTGGACTCGCGTTTTCGCTTAACCGTGTAACAAAGCCATTTGTTGATATAGGCGGGGTTATTTCAAATAAATCATCAGGAATAGATTCACGTATAGCGTCAGACAACCGCCGTATAGAAACGCTAGACCGGCAGCTCTCTCAAAAAGAAGCGGATCTGAAGCGGAAATACAATCAGATGGAAGAGGCCTATAACCGCATGGAAAGCATGTCAAACTCATTTGATAATTTTAATACACAGCAAAACGGCGGCAAACGATAGCATGCAAGCAATACGTGCACATTATTGATGAACTGACAATGGTAATTCCAGACCGATACTCTGTAAAAATGCTTTGTCGGTCAAAAGGCCGGGAACAGAACTCTGCGCGGCAATTTTTCCATTATGCACAAAAATAACTTTATCGGCGATATCCAGTACAAGATCAAGGTCGTGGCTTGCTATAAGCTTTGTACATTTAATTGTTCGCAGCAGCGTAATAAGATTTTTTCGCGCACGCGGGTCAAGCGCGGCGCTCGGTTCATCAAGTACAAGTATTTCCGGCTGCATAATCAATACGCCGGCTAATGCGGCGCGCTGTTTTTCACCACCGGATAACTTATACGGCGGTTTTTCTGCGATGTACTCCGCTTCAACCATTTTAAGCGCATTAAAAGCCGCCGCACGCGCCTCATCCACAGACATTCCTTTTTTCAGTACGCCAAACGCCACATCTTCCCAAATACTTGGCATAAATAACTGATGATCAGGTTCCTGAAATACAATACCGCTTTCCCGCTTGTTTCTAGAATTTTGCGATTCATCGCCATTAATAATAATTGCGCCGCACGAAGGCTTGAGACAACATGCCGCAAGTTGCAGCAACGTAGATTTTCCGCATCCATTCGATCCGGCAATACAAACTGTCTTATTCTTTTCAACTGAGAAACTGACGGCAGACAACACCGGAGGCGCATTCTTTTCATACGAAAAATAAATGTCCGAAAATCTTATATGTTCCATACAACAATAATAATACGCCGCAGCATACCACAAGGAATGCATCCTTTATACGCCATTTCAAAATAACCGTTTGGGGAATAATACCGTCAAATCCCCGTGTATAAAGGGCCATATTTATTCCATCAGCCTTTACAAATGCTTTTGTAAGGGCTGATGCAAATACAGCCGCATATAGTCTCCATTTATATACAACATTTCTTTGACGCGAATTCTCACGGAGTTTCATTGCGTTAATCGAAAATAGTACACTATCATGCATCAAATATATATACCGGAAACTCAAATAAAAAATACTTGCTAGTTTTGAATTAATTTTTAACATTAAAAATGCCTGCGCCAATACGCCTATACCTGCCGGAACCACCATCAGCATATATATTAAAGCGGCGGCATTCACACGCACTATAAAAACAACTGCGCTTTCTATTTTAATAAGATCAAAAAACGCCTGAATAATGAATAATAAACAAAACAACTCAACCGGAACAAGGCGTTTCATTACGCATAATATATCACGACACAGCAGCAGTATACAGATAACGATCATAATCGTAAGCGGAATATAATTTGAAAGGGTTACCGCTGTCAGTATTAAAAAAAAAGATGCGGCAAGACGCGCTCTCGGATCAAAATTCTGCAAAATATCATGCTGGATTTCAAACTGATTTAAGCACATCAGGCTTTATCCTTAAAATAAAAAGAATAATAAAAAAAGTCAGCGTCCCTTCTACAACAGCAAGAATGATATTCGCCGTCATAATAACCACTGCAGTTGCGCGCAATTCTTTTGAGCTTAATACAAGAGCGGCTATAGTAAAAAGAGAACCGGTTATTATCGCAGTAAATCCGGCAAAAAATGCGCTAATTAAATAATGTTTATTGTGGAACAAAAGCCGAATCGCATAACCTGAAAGCGCCGCCGCTCCCATTATTGATGTATTTGCCCCTAAAGACAAGAGACCGCCAAATTGAAATAAAAGTCCCTGTAAAAGCAGGGCGATAAACAATGCGGGCAGAACGGGCCACCCAAGCAAAAAACCTGAAAGACCCAGTAACGTTAAATGAATACTGGACGGACCTATAGGAACATGAACCAGCGAACATAAAAACAAAACCGAACTGACAAGCGCAGTTTTTGGCAATTGTTCAACAGATGTTTTTTTTAGGCCCAGCGCTAAACCGCCAGCGCCCAGCGCCCAGCCGCCCGCCGTCACCGGCAAAGACAAAACGCCCTCGCTAATGTGCACAGAGAACTCTCCTTTGCATTTTTTTTAAAAAGAAATACCAAAGCAGCCACACATTAGCAATAAGACTTAAGCCCAAAAAAACGGCAAAAAGCAGCGGCATCCGCCGCGCTTCGTGAGAAGCCGCCGCAACGGGCTGCCCCGCTTCGATGGCAATTTCACTCTTGTGTCCCATGCCGTCTTCTGCCGTTACACGCCAGAGACCTGCCTCATCAGGCGTAAAACTGAAAAGGCCGTTACGATCAGTAGTACCTTGAAGTACGTCGGTATCAGGCGTTGAAGGCGGATAGACGCAGATCCGCGCGTATATCATAGATTCTCCGGTACTGTAGTTAAACCGCACTGTTTGATTCAGCGTTCCGCCTTCAATGAGCGATGCTTCCACACCATGAGCGGCAATAACCGCCGGAAAAACAAGCGTGTATAGTACCGCTCTAAAAATCACCTGTTTCATTTAACAGAAAACACCACAATCGCGGCGAGGTTTTCCTCGTCTACATCAGCCTCATTTGACGCACGTGTGTCGCTAACCCGGACAAGCCAAATTCCGCTCTTACCAATCTTGAATTTTACTTCACCCTTTTTGTTGGTTTTTGCGGTTAAAGCGTATTTATTTTCCGTCTTGTTATCGTAGCTGTCATAGGTTGCCGAAACTTCCGCGCCAACAAGCGGCTTGCCCTTATATAAGACTTGGAATTCCGCTGTGGAACCTTTTTTGATATTCGCCGGATTTGTAACCGGTACAATCTCAATATCTTGGCCAAGCGGCGTTTTGAATGAATCGTCCTGCACATTCGGCGTAAGGTACGTTTTGGAAAACTTTGCAAAATAGCGTGATTTTGCTATGGTTTTTTGGGAATTTGCTTTGGCAACTTCAGCCTTCTTACCATCAGCGTACGAGCCATCGGTAAAAATACAATAATAACCACCCATCCTGTTGCCTACAAGCAGCGCAGGGCTGTCGCCTTTAAGTTTGTAGCTTGTTTCGTAAAGCAAGCGCGCCTGATTTGCCGTAAGCGTCAAAACCGTTTTCTCGCCGTTCTGCAACACATAAACCTGATTGACGCTGGCTGGAGTCTCAATCTCTTCGCCTACCATAAAATGGTGAGTCGAAAGCACATCCAGCGCGATAGTATCGCCGGTTTTGTAATCCTTTATCTCACGTGGTATTACAAAAAACTCATGCGCCCACACCAAACCGCCAATGACCGCAAGGAACGCGGTTACAAAAAACATCTTCTTTTTCATTGTTTTTACTCTCCTCAATAATGAAAATTATATCTTTTTTGAAAACAAGAGGAGTTCAGCCTCTATTGTTCCCGGCAGGGAACCCGCGACTTCATGGAACGGAGTTGTTCTTCATGAACAACGCTTTAACTATATCACAAAGCCGCCTAATTTTGTCAAGCCCCCGCAGTCCGCACCGCGGTCTGCCGCAACGGCCTGCAATATGAACGGCGCTTCAGTGATTTTACCGGTACGCTCTACGCTGATTGACAAATAAAAGCATGGCGTACAAAATAAAGAAATGCAAAGCGGCAAACAAAATGAATCCCGCAGGTATGTAAACTTTCCGATACGGATTAAACTCATTTTAGTCATTACTATACTCCTGTTTATTTCCTTAGGACTTATAACTATGCTTGTTGAATTTTTTATGAGCCGCAATCTGGAAGATACCGCATGGGAAAACAACATCAACATAAATGAAATGTCTTCTACTACTACGGAAATAGAAATTAACAGTGTAATTTCCAGAACATCTGTGTTTATGAATGATGTTTTAATGCTGAACGAAAAAGGCAATCAGAAATTTACCGGTTTCTTTTTTCGAGAAAACGAAGATATAATAGCAATTGTTACCCGAACGCCGTTTAACGACGGCGATCTTCATGGTTTATCATTATGCAGCGAACGTTTTTTTCAGCAAAACGATATAAATCCAGAGATGATAAACGCTTTCATTGCCGTCAATCAGCGTTATTTCACGCATGTGGAAACAAACGGAACGTTAATTTTGAACGCTACGCCAGTCTTAAACGGACTTCCGGTTATTGTCATTTTTTACAAACTACAGGAGAACGATAATTCCACGGTTGCCGCGGTCTTTTTTTCAGCTGAGTCTATAACAACCTCGTTCGGTACCGGAACAAACAATACAATGCTGATAAACAACTTTGGCGATGTGCTGATTGCCACCGATCAAGAGCTATTAGTAAACGGCGGCAACCTTGCTGAAACGCCGTTTATTAAGGATGTGCTGGACAGCAATACGGTAAATTTACAGAAAAAATTTAAAGACAAAGAAGGCAGGGAATTTCTTGCCGTATCAAAACGCCTTAAAACAGGAAATACTATAACAATAACAACAATACCTTCTGACGTGGTATTTGAAGGCATTATAACTGCAACAAGACGCAATATTCTGCTGTCTTTAGCAATTTGGTTTCTTTCGATGCTCTTTGTATGGTTTTTCTCAAAGAGTATTTCACTGCCCCTGCGTAAGCTGGAAAAAGCCGTGCATAACATAGAGAACGGCATGTATCATCTTGAAATAAATAATAAAAAGAACAATGATGAAACCGGCATTCTTACGCGCAGTGTTTCTTCAATGAGTCATGTTCTGGAAAACTTTGAAAGCTTTACAAACAAGGAAATTGCGCGGCTTGCGCGCGATGGCAGCCTTAATACAGCCGGAATTGTGAAACACATAACGATATTCTTTTCAGACATTCGTTCCTTTACGGCTATTTCAGAAAAGTTTACGCCAAATGAAGTCATAGAATTCTTAAACGAATATATGGAGCGTATGGTTGACTGCGTTCTTGTTACGAATGGAGCTATAGATAAATTTATAGGCGATGCGATAATGGCTTATTGGGGCGCGATAACTTCCGCAGGAAGCGCTGAACAAGATGCATTCAACGGCGTAAAATCGGCCTTAATGATGCGGGCGCTGCTGAAGTGTTTTAATAAAGGACGAGGCGGCGATAAAAAGCCAATTATCAAAATTGGCTGCGGCCTTAACAGTGGAAAGGCTGTTATTGGACAAATCGGCTCAGAAGAACGTACTGTTTTTACTGTTATTGGAGAGATGGTTACCCTTGCTGACCGTACCGAGACATTTAACAAACCGTTTGGATCTGAAATTCTTATCACCGAACACACGTATAGCCTTGTTAAAGATTATTTCATAACGGAAAAGATGGGGGAAATTAAAGAGAACGGCAAACAGCTTGGAATTTATGCGGTAATCAATATGTGTGAAGGAGAAAGATTAAATGAAACGCTGGCGCAGCTTGAGAAGCTTTCTCATACCGATAGGGAAATCGTCCTCGCATGTATAGGCCCGTCAGGCCCGCAGACCATAGAAGAGCTGCGCGCTCTGCTTGATATTCCCAAGCCTGATCTTACAAACATCAATTTGGAAGAAGAAGAGAAAAAATACAGCGTTACAACCAACAATGGCTAATTACAAAACGCCGGACTTCTGGACGCTGAAAGCGCAGCGGGAAAATTATCCGGCGCGGTCTGTCTTTAAGCTAAAGGAGATTGACGAGAAATTCGGCCTGCTTCCCAGAAACAAAACAAAACATCCATTCAAGGTTCTTGATCTTGGTGCGGCGCCCGGAAGCTGGAGCATGTATGTACTGCGGCGAATGAAGGATTCCGTCTTTCTTGTAAGCTGCGATCTTACCGGTATGCGGTTCGAAAGTACCGGTAATCTGCGCGTCTTAAAAGGCGATTTTACGCAGCCTGATGTACGCGCCATGATAGCCGGAAGCGGGCCGTACAATCTTATACTCTCGGACGCGGCGCCGGCGACATCAGGCAGCCGTGTTCTTGACACAGACCGCTCGCTGGTTTTGGCCGAAGCGGCGATGCAGTATGCGGATACGTTGCTTTTTACAGGCGGGCATTGCGCCGTAAAGCTGTTTCAGGGAGGCGAAACAGCGGAGTTCTTAAAACGGGTACGGCCTGCATTTGACAAAGTAAAAGTATTCAAACCGGCGGCCTGCCGCTCGTCTTCGTTTGAAACGTATCTTGTCGCTTTGGGAAAGAAGCAGTGCCGGGGATGAGATTTGAACTCACACGGCCTTACAGCCAGGGGATTTTAAGTCCCCGGTGTCTACCATTCCACCACCCCGGCGTTACGCAGTCTATTCTACTTCATCTGAATTCCGGTTGTCAACGGATAGGCGCTGAGGCTGTTTGAAAGGCCGGATACGGGGCGGCGTTTTGTACCAATTCATCATTGACAAACGCGCCGTTTTATACTATCAAAAATTCGGAGGAATAGAGAATGAACTACAAACTAACGGCGGTGCTTCTTGCCGCGCTGACGCTGGCCGCCGGCTGCCGCGCCGCTTCACAGGTGAAAGGCAACGGACTTGCTGCCATCAAACAGGATAGAAACGGCAACGTCATTGAAAACATCGTGTATATTGAAGTGAACAACGATGATCCGAGGGTTGCGCTCGGCTATGCGTTTGAAAACACCGGCATTCAATTCTTTGATTACGTGGTACTCTTTGCGGCTAACCTGCGAAACCGCGACTGCAAGGCGGAGCTTGAAGCCGGCGAAACCGGCCATGACTGCACCAAACGCGGCGTTCATCTTCATTACAACGGCAACCTCTCTCATATCCTTGAGAACCGCGACAAATACATCAAACCCTTGCAGGACAGCGGTATAAAGGTACTGTTAGGGCTGCTTGGCGACTGGGGCGGCGTCGGCTTTGGCAGCTTCGGCAGCTGGCCTATGGAGGACGTCTATCCGTGGACGACCGCCGGCAACCCTGCGAACCCGCAGGGCGGCGCGTATCCTTATACGGTAGAGGCGCGCCGCGCGTTCATCGAGGAGGCCGCGGCGGAGGTGAAGCGGCTCGGTCTTGACGGCATCGATATAGATGACGAGTGGGGCAGCGGCGGGGACTGGCCTGCGAATCAGAAAGGGCTGTGTATCTACCCCGATCAGGCGGGGTACTACGACGACCGCACGGCTGAAGATGCGGCGTGGGCGCGCTGCGGCGTGAACCTTGCAAACTTCCTTGTGAACGCCCGCGATGCGCTCGGGCCGGATGCGATTATCAACGTTTATGAATATAACAGCGCGCGGTATATGAACATTCCGGCCAATACCCGCATCATGCTGGAAAACGGGCGGTTTCTGACAACGATCAACGGGTATTACGATTATAGTGTGGAAGCGGTCTACGGCGCATGGAGTACCGACGGATACAACGGCCACCCGCACATGCGCTACGCGCCGGTGGGCATCGATATTGCAGGCGAAGATAACCCCTCATCGCCGCGCCCGCCTATCCGCGGCGCGCCCCTTACCATTGCCGAGTGCGCCAGAATGGAGCTTGCCGTAAAGCGTCCCTACGGCGTGAATATGTTCTACGGCCTGCGCTCGCATGAAGCGGCGGCGCGTCCCTACGGCAAGGAGGCTCATCCTAAGTTATGGGACGCCGAAGAGAAGCGGCTCTTAACTCAAACCGAATACCTTTCACTGTTTTCGGAAGTTTTGTATGGAAGAAAGATCGTCTACTACGGCAAAGACTTCCCGCAAGACTGGACGCGCCGGTAAAAAAGCCCTCTGTTCGCAGACGGCGCGCCGTCCGGTTCGCAGACCGCGCGCGCCGCTGCCGGGCGGCTGTGAGCAACGCTGTATAGAGGCTGTATATAACGTTATATAGAGGCGCTTTATAACGCTGTATAGCGGCTGTATATAACGCTATATAGAGGCGCTTTATAACGTTATATAGAGGCTGTATATAACGGTACATCGCGTCTGCGTCAGGCGGCGCAAAGGCGCGGCGCGCGCCGTTATCCGCCGGCGCGGCTTGGCGGCTTATTTGACCGTAATCTTTTGGTCGTAGGTGATGATTCGCGGTTCTTTGATGATTACCTTACCCATGCTGAACCGCGTTTTAATGACCAGCGTATACGTTCCCGCCGTCAGGGCAGGAACGCGGATAATCAGTTTCTTGGGGCTGTTCTGGACAAGCCGGTGAGACACAGGCGTTTCCCCGCCTGAAGAGGAGACGAAGAACGCCCCTAAGCCGGCCTCGTCTTCGGGAGCTATCTTAATCCGCTCGCCCTCGATAATAAGGTCTTCATTCGGGGTAACCGTTCCATCGGTCTTGCCCGTAGCCGCATCGGTAACAAGCCCGATGAACGCAACGTTCTCTTTGACGCCCAGCACCTCAACGCCGACCTCAGTAAGAGCCGTTCTCAGTTCCGCGCTGGGAGTCATATCACAGGATGTTTTATGCTGCGTCTCGTCAAACTTCGCGCTGCTTCCTATCCAGTTTCCCAAGATACGCGGCGCAATATGGCACACGCCGGTCTGCACACTGCAACCTTCCTGAATCTTCTGCCTTCGCAGCGCATCGGCGCGGTTCAGAATATCAAGAAGCGTCTCTTCGTGCAGTTCCGAACCGCCCTCTTTAATCGCCTGAGCAATGTCCTCATTGCGCAGCGTCCTGCCGATAGTCGAAACCTCCGCCAAATAGTCGTTCTCCACGTCCTTTGTCAAAGGATTCGATCTCAGCCATACCTTCCAAAAAAACCGTTTCATAAGCCGCTCCTTATCTCTTAAAAATTAGTGTAAATTGATGCCTATAATATTCTCCGCAGGCATTGAGAAAATAATCCCTTCAGCCTTTGACGCTATGCCAAAGGCTTTGCTTACCGCTTCCATTATGGGCCCCATCTTCTCCCTTGTGGAAAGAATGATAATGATTTCTTTCTCATCCTGAACGGAGATGCCAAAAAACTTGACAGGGCCGTTGTGCATAAGGCCGCGCCCGTTAATAACCGTGCCGCCTCCCGCCCCCGCTTCACGGGCCACTCCCATGAATTCCTCGCTGTATCCTTGGTTCAAAATCGCCATGATTAAATCGCATTTTGAACCGTCCGTCTGTTCGTTTGCCATATTCTCTCCTTTACCGCTCTGATGATTATTCGCGCCCTCCTCACGAGCGCCAATCGCCGATAGGCTCTTTTCAACGCTTTCCTTAAAGACCTTCAGGATAGGAGCGTTGATGCCGGACAACGGTACGGAAAACCCAATCCCCGTTCCGGGCATATGCAGGCCGAGCTTCTTCCCGACTTCCTTTAATAATGCAGGGGCCATCACGCTCTGCTCAAGGCAGATGATAACGGCCTTGTCCGACTTGCCTATGCCAAGCATATCAAGCGTTTCCGAATTCGCCGTGCCTTCCCCTTTAACGACAAAATGAAACCGGACGTGCGCCTGATCAAAAATAGAACTTATATTCTTGACCTTGCTCCAGTCAACTATAAAAAATACGAGTTTTAATACCACGCGCTTCTTATCGTTCATACTCAATCCCCATAGATAATAATCTCTCCGGCTTCCTCTACGGTCATAACGTATCCCGCCTGCTTCATCTGCGCCGTCTTTACCCGGTAGACAAGCCCCATAATCTGAATGACGATTAACGGAGCCATCGCTGCCATCGCCACCACGCCGAACGCATCCCGCAGCATATCACCGCCTGATCCCGAACACGCTCCCATAGCAAGCGGCAGCAGGAAGGTGGACGTCATCGGGCCGGAACATACCCCGCCTGAGTCAAACGCAATGCCGACAAAAATCTTCGGCACAAAAAACGTCAGCGCAATCGCAATAACATATCCGGGTATCAGTATGTACAGAATATCAATCCTCAATAGTATACGCGCCATCGTAATGCCCAGCGCGCCGGCCATCCCTACGGCAAGCCCCGTCAGCATCGTCTTTTGCGGAATAGCTCCCGATGAAATAACTTCGACCTGCTTATTAAGAACATGCACCGCAGGCTCCGCGTCCACTATGAAATAACCTACTATCATCCCAAACGGAATCAGTATCCATTTGAACGGCGATGAGGCAAGCTCGTTCCCCAGATACTGCCCCACAGGAATAAAGCCGACGTTCACGCCCGTTAAAAACACCACAAGCCCTATAAACGTATACGCAAAGCCTACGCCAATGCGCCGTACCTGCTTGAGCTTATAACGGCGCGAAACCCACTGAAAAACCGCAAAGAAGACCACGATTGCGATAAGCGCCTGCAAGACCTCCACCGTATAGAACGGAAACTCATGCGCGAATTCTCCGGCTATCGCCTGAGTCGTCAAAGGAGACGGCGTTATCTCGATGCCGGTCTTAATATCATCCGGCTTAAAAAGAATCCCCAAAACCATTATCGCAAGTATAGGCCCCACGCTGCACAATGAGACAAGACCAAAGCTGTCATCCTGCGATCCTTTGTCGCTGCGGATAGACGCTACGCCGATGCCCATAGCAAGAATAAACGGAACAGTCATCGGCCCGGTGGTAACGCCGCCGGAATCAAACGCCACCGGTATGAAATACTCAGGCGTCCAGTACAAGACCGCAAACACGATAAGGTAAAAGACTATAAGTAATATTGAAAGCGGTATCTTCAAAATAACGCGCAGCACGGCGACTACAAGAAAGAAACCGACGCCGATGCCCACGGTAAGCACCAGCACCATCTTGGATTGCAGCCACGCCGGCAGCCCCGCTATGTTAAGCGGAACCTGCTGGGCAAGCACCTGTAAATCAGGCTCCGCAATCGTGATAAAAAGCCCCATTATAAAGGAAATGCCTATAACGGCTGCAAGTGAAAAAACCGCGTTTACGATACGTACTATCCGGCTTGAACTGGCGGACTTGTTTGCGGAACGCATAAGCTGAATGCCAATGCCTTCGCCTATCGGCATCATCGACATATCAGCGCCCATAGTAAAAAGCCCCATGCCGATAATCAATAAGGCTGCGCCCGCTATAAACATCAGCATCATTCCGGCGGGTATTGGCGCCAGTACGACGCTTGCAATAAGTACAATGCCGGTAATCGGCAGCACTGAGGAAAACGCTTCTCTTATCTTTTCATACAATACCTTATTCATTCTTGACTGAAGTATTACGTACTATTTATAATCTGTCAATCATTGTTATATTGTATTCTAGTCTTTTCGGCAGAAAACAGCGCATAATTAAGAAGCAATGCGCTTAAATAAATTACTTTGTCTACAGGCCGTATACGTTCCTTTTAATGATAAATAAAACAAATATATACTAAAGTTCACTAAAAAATCATCCGAAAAGCGAGTATGAGCTTTACGCATTTTAGAATGGTGAAAAATAAAATCCATGTATCGGTTTGTTTTTTACTGTGTCTTACAGTTCTCGCTGTCTATCCTTCTCTCTATGCGGAAGATATAGTACATATTGTAAAGTACGGCGAAACGATTTATTCAATGTCGCGCGCATACGGAGTAAACGTTGAAGACATCCTGCTTTTGAACAGCATTGATGACGTGCGCAAGATTTACCCGGGACAGAAAATACTCATCCCCTCTAGTTCCTTAATGGCAGGGCCTATCTCAGGCGGGTCAGCGCCGCCGGCTGTCATTAAACACAAAGCTGAGAAAGGCGAAACATTATACGGTATCGCCCGTACCTACGGCATTCAGCTTAAAACCCTGCTGGCGGCAAACAATCTTTCTGAACGCTCCATACTCAGGCCCGGCGACATTTTGAAAATACCGGATCCCGTTCTCCCGCAGAAGGATGTCAGAACCGCTTCAAGCGATACGTTCTTAGTTGACGGCCTTGCCAAGAATAAAAGCGCCGGCGCGGGAGAGACGGCCTCTTCAAAAGACAGCGGCGCGCAGGGAACAGGAACGGCTGCGGCTAAAACAGGCGGCGCGCAGCGAGACTGGCCGGTTGACGCAAAAGAGTCGGCGTATATCACGACAGGGAAACTCAGTTCAGGGATGGTCCTCACCGGTGAAAAAAGCGAGCCGGTTTTAAGCATATCAAGCGGTACGGTCGTGTTTGCCGGCCCGTATCGCGGCTACGGGCGCATCGTCATTGTAAAGACCGGCAGCGGGTATGACTACTTCTATGGAGGCTGTGAAAAGATCAGCGTAAACAAAGGCGATCATGTTGTTCCTGGAATTGAAATCGGCAAGCTCGGCGTTAATGCGGCGACATCGAAACCGCAGTTGACATTCATCGTTCATCACAACCAGAAGCTCGTCGATCCCGCTAAGGCGCCGCGTTCATAGACGGACGTTATGGTTACGATGAATAACCGGAATTACAGCCTGCGGACAGCCCTTGTACCGCTGACGGTACAAACCGAAAAAGCATACGCGCCAACCGGTACTCAATGAAGGTATTATACGTTGCTGAGATAGTCGGCAAGGCCGGTATAGCGTGCTGTAAGAAAGCGCTTATGGAAACGAAGACCGCAACGGGCGCGGACTTCGTTATCGCCTGCGCGGACGGCGCGACCACAGGAAATGGACTGGGGCGCAGCCACGCGGCGTATCTACGCAAGCTTGGCGCCGACGTGCTTACAATGGGCGAATGCTGCTTTTACAAAAAGGACTTAACTGAAAACTTCAATAGCATACCTTATGTTCTGCGTCCGGCGAATCTTGCCTCCAGCGCGCCCGGCACAGGCGCGCGCGTTTACAAGACATCAAACGGGCAAAAACTTGCCGTTGCGGTATTGCTTGGACAGAGCCATTTCAACAAAGTTCACGCCGATAATCCGTTTCAGCGTCTGCCTGTTCTTCTGGAGCAGCTTCACGCCGAAACGCCGTTCGTCATTGTTGAATTTCACGCTGAAGCGACAGCGGAGAAACTAGCCCTTTTCGCGCTGGCCGCCGGAAAGGCTTCCGCCGTTATCGGCTCACACACACGAGTTCAGACGGCTGACAACAAGATTCTCAAGACCACGGCGGTAATAACGTGCGCCGGACGAACGGGAAGCATCGATTCATCAGGCGGGTGTAACGCCGCTTCAAAGATCAACAGTTATATTTCAGGGATACCGGACTGGAGCTATCCCGCATGGGACAGATGTGAATTACAGGGCGTCCTTGTCGACTTGGATGAGCGCGGCGCGGCGGTCTCGATAGAGCGTATTCGCAAAAGCGTCTCCGGTATCACGCCGGAGAACAGCGGCGGCTGACTGTACGCCTCCGCTCCCGCGCCCTCATTCCCGCGCCTCCGGCGGACTGACTCGGATGTTGACGGCGCTATCCGGCGCGGGGCCGCCCTGCTCAAGCGCGGCGCGCGCCCATTCAGACACGGCCGGCGGACTGACTCGGATACGGCGCGCCCTTTGCCCGCGCTACAGTCCGCCGGAGGCGGCGCGCAGCCGTCTTACTCAAGCGCGGCAAGCACCGCTTCGCCCATTTCCTTTGTACCGACGATCCTTTCGTTTCCAGAGTCGCCGTCCCTGCTCGCAATGTCTTTTGTCCGCAGTCCCGCATCCAGCACCGCCGTTACGGCGGCTTCAATTGCGCGCGCTTCTTTCTCCATATTAAAGGAATAGCGGAGCGCCATTGCGGCGGAAAGTATCGCGGCCAGCGGATTGGCGCTATCTTGTCCGGCAATATCCGGCGCGGAGCCGTGAATCGGCTCGTAGAGTCCCAGAATGTGCGCGCCGCCCGTTCCTCCATCCGCCCCGCCGCTGCGCGGAACGCCCGCAAGGCTCGCCGAAGGCAGCATCCCGATAGAACCTGTCAGCACAGACGCCTCGTCAGAAAGGATGTCTCCAAACAGGTTCGACGTAACAATCACATCAAACTGCACCGGAGCGCGAATAAGCTGCATCGCGGCGTTATCAACATAAAGATAGCTCGTTTCAATATCAGGATAATCCTTAGAGACCCTCTCCCCAACCTCCCGCCACAGACGGGACGATTCAAGCACGTTCGCCTTATCGACAATGCAGAGCTTTTTCCGGCGCGAGCCGGCGCAGCTATAGCCAACCCGCAAAATACGCTCGATTTCGCCGCTGGAATATCTTTCAGTATCAAACGCGGCGGTTTCGGTCTCGCCGCCGTCCCGTGCTATGCGCTCCCGCCCGTGCGCGCCAAAGTAGATACCGCCGGTAAGCTCCCGCACGATCAGCATATCGAAGCCCGCCGCACCGCCGGCTCCGGATATTTCGGGCTTTAACGGACAAGCGGAACGAAGCGGCGGAAGAAGCGCGGCGGGACGAAGGTTCGCAAATACGCCCAAACCGGAGCGAAGCGCCAATAATCCCTGTTCGGGCCTGACCTGCCCTTTATCCCACTTGGGGCCGCCCATTGCACCCAGCAGCACGGCGCCGCACTGTTTTGCCGTTTCCAGCGTTTCAAGCGGCAAAGGAGAGCCGGTTTCATCAATCGCCGCACCGCCCGCTTTCAACGGAATAAAATCAAACGAACAGCCGGACGAACGGACGGATTTTTCCAGCGCGGCAACTGCCCACGCGGTAACTTCCGGACCAATACCGTCTCCTGAAATCAACGCTATTGAAAACTTCATACTATGCTCCTGATTGTATAACAAACGTCAGAAAACAAAATTTTACATCGCCAATACAAAGCAATTATTGTAACACGCCCTAACCCGCATTACCAATAAGAAACCATGTATAGCGCATGCCTCATCTCAGCGGATCAATGTCCACTATAACGCCATACAGCAATACATAACAAATTCATCTATCACTGTACGCGCCTTATACTTATTCGTATTTGACAAAAACTCATCCACTCAATTTCCAGCAACACTTTCAGTATACTGTACCAGTTTTACTTTATTACAAGACAGAGGATTAATCAAGTCTTGACTCATTATATGAAAGCACTTTGTAAGGCATCTGTAAAACATCATTTCCGATACGTCAAAAATGCCATGTACGGTTATCCGGCATAAAATTATGTTTTACTACAAAGTATTTTCCAGCGAAAACAATCAATAAGATGATCATTCACCATTCCTGCCGCCTGCATAAATGCATATATGATGGTAGGGCCGACAAACGTAAACCCACGCTGTTTTAATTCTTTGGATATTGTTGTTGAGAGAGCGGTAAATGCCGGTATTTCTTTTATTGTTCTATAGTTATTCACAATCGTTTTCCCGTCTGTAAACCCCCACAGCCAATCAGAAAAACTAACAGGGCCTTCCATAAATGAAAGATAAGCCCGCGCATTTTTTATAACGGACTCAATTTTTAACCTATTCCTTATAATACGATTATCATTCAGCAGACGCGCTATATCTATATTTGTATAGCACACAATTTTTTCCGCATCAAAGCCATCAAAAGCCGCCCGGTATCCTTCACGCCGCTTTAGGATAGTAAGCCAAGACAAACCTGCCTGCGCTCCGTCTAAAATAAGAAACTCAAAAAGTTTTCCGCTGTCGCGCAAAGGCACGCCCCATTCCTCATCATGATAACGCTGATACTCTTCATCGGCTTCACACCAAGGACAGCGAATAACAGGCTTCACGCGAGTTCTTCCGCAGCTTTGAAAATTGTATCTAATACAGGCGTAATCTGTTCTTCATTAAGCGCAGAAAATGCTATTCTAATATATTTTTCGCCAAGCGCTATAACGCCTATACCGTATTTATCCAGCAAAACACGCCGCAAACTTTCCGCACTGATTCCAGTACATTCAAAACTCATAAAATATCCTGAATTAAAAGGCAGTGCTTTTAGCACCGGATGATTTTGATGCGCGTCAATAAAACGGCGGACGGCAAGATACCTCCGCTGTAATATACCAAAATATCGATCTTTGTTGTCTTGCGTTCTTTGATCAGCAAATGTTTTTAACAGCAAAAATTGCGCGGGAGTATTTGAACATGATACAGAAGAACGAATCGTTCCCATGAGTTTCTGAATCAGCGCGTCAAAGTGCGCTTTTTTAAGTCCTTTTGATCCAAATGTAATAAATGCGATACGCAGTCCCCAAACATAATCTTCTTTAGTAGGGCCGTCAGCTTTTACCGCAAGCACTCTATCATGCAGACCTGCCAGACGGCAAAATATTGATTCCTTGCAGGTATTATCCTCATATAATAAGCCATAATATGCATCATCACATAGAACAAACACATTTGCGCCGGAATCAGCGGCACGGTAAATACATTCGCACAGCATGTCAACTTCTGTACTTGTGGGAGAATATCCTGCTGGATTATTCGGAAAATTCAATACGATGCGTACTTCACCAGTTCTTGCCTCATCTTCAATGGCTTCAGTTATCGAAACAATATCAATACTTTGATCCAGCAAGAAACTGACATTTCTAAGACGCGCTTCGCGGCGTTCTTCGAATATAAGACTGTAATTGTCCCAACAAGGAGCGTTGATTATAACCGTTTGGTCTTTATCAAAAAAAATATCGGCCATATACGAAATTCCAGCGGTAATACCGGGAACGACTACAGGCAGCGAAATGAATTCCGCTTTTAACGAAGGATTCTTTTCTAACAGATGCTTAAACCACAACTCACGTACGCTTTCAACACCGGCAGTCGGGGCATAGGCGACAGTTTCCGCTTCTGAAAGATACGGAAGATGATCGCTTAACGCCGAAAGAATCATTGGCTTTCCCTTGTGAAATGCCATCCCAATAGTCGCGTTGGCAGTCTCGGCGAACTTTTTTGCCTCTGCTGACTGAACTATAATTCCTTTTGGGAAATAAATTCTTTTCCCAAAATTGGAGAGCATCTTCTCTGCAACAGTTCCTTCTAAAATACTGTTTAACTCACAGGCAATATGATTCATGATATTTCTTATTATATCTTATTATTACACTTATGTTAATATAGAATTCTATCAAGATTCTTGGCGATAATTCTCAAGAAATTGAGCAAGTTTTGTAAACGCCGTACAAAGCGTTTCTTTTTCAGGAAGAAATACAACACGAAAATGATCCGGCATGTGCCAATTAAATCCAGTACCATGTACTAAAAGTATATGTTCTGATTTTAAGAAATCCATAATAAATTTCTCATCGTTTGTTATATTAAAACGCTTTACATCTATTTTAGGAAAACAATAAAGCGCCCCTTTAGGCTTAACAACTTCTATGCCCGGAATTTGCGATAATAACTCTATTGCAGTATCACGTTGTTCACGCAAACGGCCTCCAGGCAATACAAAATCTTTTATGCTTTGATACCCGCCTAAAGCGGTTTGGATTGCAAATTGCGCCGGTACATTTGCACATAAACGCATATTTGCAAGCATATTTATTCCCTCACAGTAGCCCTGCGCTGTTTTTTTATTGCCTGAAAGCACCATCCAGCCAGAACGAAATCCGGCGGCGCGGTATGCTTTTGACAGGCCGTTAAACGATATTGTAAGAATATTATTACTTATTAACGCCATAGGAATATGTACTGCATCATCATATATTATACGATCATATATTTCATCTGCAAATACAATAAGCTCATGCTCTTCTGCCAATCTTGCAATGCCTTCAAGTATTGCCTTATCATACACAGCTCCTGTAGGGTTATTTGGATTTATTATTACAACCGCCTTTGTATGGGCATTTATCTTTGATCTTATATCATTTAAATCAGGATTCCATCCTGAAATTTCATCACAAATATAGTGAACCGCTTTTCCGCCGGCAAGCGTAACTGCCGCCGTCCATAATGGATAGTCCGGCATTGGAATCAACACTTCATCGCCTGAATTCAGCAAAGCCTGCATTGCCATCATTATAAGTTCGCTTACGCCATTACCTATCCATATATCATCAATCGTAACGCCTGTAACGCCTTTATTTTGAAAATCCTGCATTATTGCTTTACGCGCCGAAAAAAGACCGGCTGAGTCGCAGTATCCTTGGGCATCTTGCAGATTTACAATAATATCATGAACAATTTCGTCAGGGGCCGTAAACCCAAAATAAGCGGGATTGCCTATATTAAGTTTTAATATCCTAAAACCATCGTTTTCAAGGCACTTTGCCTGATCCAATACAGGCCCGCGGATATCATAGCATACATTATTGAGTTTTGCGGACTTGCTAAATATTCTCATGCGGAAACAGCCCTAAAACCTTCCGCGCCGAATAAACCAAGAGTACCTGTCTGCCATTCATCAAGCGATTCCATAACAAGAGATTCAACTTCATGCCAATTATCAGCTTTTGGAGCGGGCATATCACGATTTGTTGAATTTGAAAACACTATTGTTCTACAGCCATTTTTTCTAAGATTGATAATATTCCGGGGCGCGTCATCAATATATACATGGGCTCCAACAGCTCCCTTATCATTCATAAAACATATATCCCAATAGGGTATATCATGTTTATCAAGCCAGTCTACAGTCTGCGTTATTGTAGCTCTGTGAAAATATTTAAGAAAAAGCCTGTTGGTTATAATACGAATTCTGATTCCGCGTCCGGAAAGTTTTCGCAATATAGACGGCGCATCTTTTATAGGACGCATATTACTGAAAAGATTACATTGCGTTACAGCATACCTATGAAGTCTTTCATAACCGCCAAAATTGTTAATATCCCACTCATCAAGTCCAAAACTTACATTCTCAGTAAGCTCGTTAACCGGCCTATTAAGCCATAACGCCGCCACTTCACGCATTGCGCCATAAAAATCACCAACAACTCCATCTAAATCTACGCCGAGTATAAAGACACTCTTATTCATAAATCATCCTAATTGATAATCATAAAATCCGTAAAATAAAGAGACTCTATATGCCCAAGCCGCAAAACAGCGTTATATCGTTCCAACAAGATTTCTTTAAGCAGATCATCATCAGATAACTGAGGATCATTTGCCGGTATAGACGCAAGATAATCCTGCGTTATCTTACGAAAATCACGCAGACGTGCGGCAAGCTCTTCCGTCAATGCTCTGTCAGCGCTGTTATACAAGAATACGGGCGATATTATGAGCGTAGATTCCGCGCCGCTGTCTGTCTTTAAGGGAACGCGCAATCTGCCTATACCGTTAAATGTCTTTATCGACGATGCCGCTTCTGTTTCCGGCTGTTCTATGCCGTTTGCATCAGGATTCTGCGGCGCGGCACGCGGACGTATCAGCAGCGCCCACACGCTTACCACTGCGACAATCAAAATCAGCGCAAGCAAAATGATAAATAAGATTTTATCCATACTATAAAACTTAGATTTTCCTGCGTTTTTCATAACAACCGCCTATAACTGTATTATATTTCCAAACAAACAGAATGTCTATCATCTCTGGATAAACGGACGGCTTGCGCTGTGGGCTGACAGCGTGAATGTCTTTTGTCCCAGCCGACATGTATTCTGTCTCATCCGACATGTATTCTGTCTCAGCCGACATGTCTTTTGTCCCAGCCGACATGTCTTTTGTCCCAGCCGGCATGTCTTTTGTCCCAGCCGACATGTCTTTTGTCCCAGCCGACATGTCTTTTGTCTCAGCCGGAATGTCTTTTGACTCAGCCGGAATGTCTTTTGTCCCAGCCGGAATGTCCTTTGTCTCAGCCGGAATGTCCTTTGTCCCAGCGCGCGCCGTCATGAAGTTCTTCTACACCGAAGCGGACGGCATAAAGCAATTCAACGGCAAGGTCGTTTTGAAC
>JAITHJ010000072.1 GCA_031280035.1 Spirochaetaceae bacterium
TAAGGTGGTGTACGCTATCTGGCGAACGTTGACGCCCGGAGTGATACCTGTAACGTTTCTTGACTTCAAGAACAGCACGAATCGTGGAGAAGTTGTAGGAGTAACGGAAGGCGGGACAATACCCGCGTCAGAGATACCGCATCCGCAGATGCAGCATAGCGTGCGAGACGGAGAAGGGTGGTTTCGGAACGATACGGATGCGGAATTTGACTTAAATACGGAATTTAATGACGAAACGATAGAAAGCGGGAATTTGAGAGATTTGTATCTGTATGCCAAGTGGGTAGGAGCAACATACACGGTAACGTTTAACATGAACGGAGCAACCGGAGCTGCGCCTACGCCTGTTAGTGTGCAGTATCCTACGAAACTGAGCAACGGACAAATACCGCGTAACGTAACAAGGCAATATTATAGTTTTCGAGGCTGGTTTCTGGGACAGCGGCCTGTTGGTACAGAGCTTACGGTAAATACCGTAATAGACGGAAACAAGATATTTTACGCTGGTTGGACTGCAAGCGCAGAAGCGGACGCGGTAAGGCAGAATCTTCAGGCGCTGTATAACGAGGTAAACAACACAATAAACACGCAGTCCGGACAGAGTATAGACCGGCAGTATAAAGACGAGTATGTAATAGGAAGCGGGGTGTATAGCAGCTCGGCGGATCCGAACCTGATAATACAAATAAACCGTGTAAATGGACTGTTGAATAAGGCGGCGCTGTTGTTGCGCGGGGATACGCATTACGAGACGGTTTTGGTTGAAAACGGATCGGGAGGAGTTTCGGAGCAGTTATTTGAGGTAACGGACTATAATTATAATGAGATGAAACGGGTAACGGACGAGATAAATGCGTTTAAGCAACAGAATCCGGCGTTTGATTACGGACGAATACAGCCTAAGATTGTGAATATCACGCAGACCGGATCGGTGCATTCCGTAACGATAGCGACCGGGGGGAATTATCGGATAGAAGCGTATGGAGGCAGCGGCGGACATATATGGTCGAAGAATAACAAGACAGCGCTTGGCGGCGCTGGCGGGCATGTAAAAGGGGTGATTAACCTGCCTGCGGGGACTGTATTGAAAGTGCGTGTAGGCGGAGAAGGCGTTGGTTCCGCTAGTGCGACGATTAACAGCGGCGGTTCGGTTAATTTTTCTTCGAACAGTAATGCCAAGCAGAACGGGCCGTTTAACGGCGGCTATAACGGCGGTGGCAAGGGCGGCAAGTCCGAATTAAAAGATTACACCGGCGGTAGTGGCGGTGGTGGCGTGTCAGATGTGAGACGGGTAGCAACGGCGTATGCGGACGGATAAAACAACTACCAGAACGGAGTTGGGACGCTGGACGGGTTTGACAAGAGAATAATCGTGGCGGCCGGCGGCGGCGGCGCGGGACAGAGCGCGGATGTTGGAAACGGCAATTGGCCTGGCATACCCGGCGGCAAGGGCGGTCCAACTGGTGAATCCGGTAAGCGCAGAGGTGAAGGTACAACCGGCGGTATTACCGCTAACGCGGCGCGTGGAGGCACGGCTGAAAAGCTTCAACCTGTAACCAATATTGGCGGTAATTCGAAACTTTCCGGCACGCAGCTTGGTGTTGGCGCTGACGGCGCTGCCAGTAGCTGGATTGCAGTTGAAGGCACGGGCGGCGGCGGCGGCGGTTACTACGGCGGTGAGGCCATCCAGAATCTTGATCAAAGTAATGATAAGTGGCACTATCCAGCGTTTACAGCATCCGGCGCGGGCGGCAGCAACTATGTCGGCACAGGCTTTATCGGTACTGTAAATGAAGCGACCACGAGATATGGAAATGGTTACGTCATCATTGAATATATACCGGAGTAGTAGACCGGTTTGAGACAACTAGTATGATTTAACAAAGAACATAAGCGTCCGGTGAGGGCCGGACGCTTTGTTTTTCTCTTATCAGCGTTACTGAATAAATTTTTAAGGATGATGATTGAATTTAATTCATAAAAAGCCGTGGATTAATGGTTCTTCCGTTTTTATATACAGTAAAATGAAGATGCGATCCGGTGCTTTGGCCGGTACTTCCTACATAGCCTATAATATCGCCCGCTTTGACATAGATTCCGCTTTTTGCAGTAATTGAATTCATGTGTCCATATAATGTACGGTAGTTCGAGTGATGGGTAATGACCACATAATTGCCAAAAACTTCGCTATATCCCGCAGTAATTACGTGTCCTGACATCGCTGCTCTTATTGGCGTCCCCAAAGGCGCACTTACGTCAATACCTGTGTGGAATGTACGCGCTCCATTTATTGGACTGATTCTATAACCATAACCAGATGTAATTCTTCCACGTACAGGCCATAAAAACAGACTTCCATTTACTTCTTGAAGTTGTGCATAGTCAAGTTTCGCGCCAGGAATAAATAATTTTGTACCGGCATTTACGTGATTATCAAAAAGTTCATTTGCTGTGATAATAGATTCAGTGCTGATATTGTATTTTTTTGCTATTTGTTCAAGAGTTTCGTCCTTTTTAAGACTATATATTATGCCGTCTTGATTTGGAATTTTCAGCAGTTGATTAGGAACTATTGCTCTTGAATTTTTTATTGAATTAATTGAAATAAGCGTTCCCTGATCCAGTCCAAAATTTTCAGCAAGACGGCTGATTATGTCACCTTTTTGAATTTTATATGTCGAATAGAGAAATGGACGCGGCGCTGAAAATTCTTCCGGTTCGGGTATAACAATATCCGGCGCGTTGAGATTATTAATACTTATTTTTTTTAGCTCATATTCGGTATACGCCAAACCACCTATGCCACCGATTTTTGAATTTGATTTAAGCATTGTTTGCAATAATGATGTGGTGATGTAGTAGGGTCTCATAGCAAACGGGAAATAGAATATGATTGCCATGATAAGGGAGAATTTTAAGAGGTTGTGTTTATTTTTTATACAAAATTTCTGTATTTTTTGTATCATGCTTCTAAAATCATCCCTTCTTTACTCATAATTATTTGTGTTCTAGATTCCAGATGTAAATTTTTATATTTTTTTTCCAGTGAATTTAAATAATTGTCCGTTCGTGATGGATCATGATGAAAAAAAACGATTTTTTTAGCGTTTGCAAGAATTCCTGTTTCTATTGAATTACTGTATGTAGAGTGTCCCCAATGTTTTTTGCCGCTGTTGTATTCTTTGTCTGTATATTGACTATCATAAATAATAATATTGGCATTTTTATAAAAATCCAATAATTTGTTGTTTTCCTCTGCTATGATCGTGTTACCAGTCATTACAGCATCTTCAGTAAAAAAGTCTTTTGTTTCATTGTTGTCGCTGTCAAAAATATTCCAAAAAGGTTCATTATCAAACGCCGTAACAATTGATTTTCCTTTATATTCAAAACGATATCCTAAACAAATCGCGGGGTGATTTAAATATTTGGTTTTTACTATCAGCCCATCACCCAAATCCAATGTTGTTTCTCCGATTTGTTTAAAACTGATATTCGCCGGCAATTCATTTAATTCTACCGGCCAGCAGTTATAGGACATTTGCTCAGCAAGTAAAGTCTGTAAATTTTCCTTGTTTGGTAAATGAGGGCCGTAAATTTTTATTTTGCTGGTATCTATGAAAAAAGGCATAAACATTTGAAACCCGTTAATATGATCAAGATGGGTATGAGTGATGAAAATGTCAATTTTTTCAGTAGTATTTTTTGAATTATTTTTAGTAAGATATTTACCTAATTCATAAATACCTGTCCCCATATCTATAATAACTATTTTTTTATTAGCACGAATTTCAAGACAAGTTGTGTTACCGCCAAATTTTATGGTATTTTTTCCCGGGCGGGCGATGGATCCACGGACACCCCAAAAACGCACATAAAACATTAGTATATACCAGCCCTAATAAATTTTTCAATTTTTTTTATTTCAGCGCGAATGTCTTTGTCCACAGAGGCAAAAAAATCTTTTTTTAGATTGAGGGTTTTCCAAATAGAATCATCTATTTCTACGCAGTATTTTTCAGTTCCTGCCGTATGTATATATTTATGAACAAAATAATCAGCAAGAACTACATTGAAAAGAAGATCTGAATCGTGTTCGTTGTATTCTTGTATATTGTGGTGGTAGGCAACAACATTACGTAAACTTTTATGTAGGCCTATGGTTTTCGCTGCAATTTCACCTGTTATACAATGGTCTAATTCACAGCTAAAATATTTACCGATATCGTGTAAAAGACCTGCGGCATAGTAAAGTTCAAATTTTTTGCGATCTATATTGCGTTCTTTTGCTATGAATCGTGAAGCAATTCCTACTGCAATAGAATGAAGAAAAAGTTGTTTTTGCTGTTCAGCTTTTGTCTTTACTATAAATTGTAATATGTGGTTTTTTACGGTATTGATATTTAGCAAAATTATTATTTTTGAAATACTGTTAAATGTTCCCGTTAATTTAGGATAAAAATAGTTAAATAAAATTTGTGTTTGACAAAAAAGTATGGGATCTATAGAGATAAGCTTATAAAGTAACTGTCCGTTGAGAGTATGAGATTTACATATAAACTGCGCTCGTTCCAAAGTTTCAGCTAGCGGGGGCATAAGAAGGACGGAATTTTTTATTTGTTTCTCTATGGCGGATTTTTCAAGGTTCATTCAAGCATCCTTAGAGGCCGCGCAGAAACCTCTCTGCTAAATTCGCCCGGATAAAAACTTCCTGAATCGTCATAGGCGGCAACAGCAAAATAATATAAAACGCCATTTTTTAAGTTGTCAAGACGGATTTTTGTTATTTTTCCTACATCAATGGGCGAAGCACCAAGACCGCCTTCCGTTCCAAAGTATTCTCCCTGTTTTATTCCATAGTATACAACATAACCGGAAATATCGTCTTTTGACTCTTTCCATGAAAGTTCAACCGCACCGTCTCTTGCTACCGCGCTAAGATAAGCCGGCGCTTTAGGCGGACTTTTGGGCAGATATTCTAGTTTTAGTTCTTCTACATAGGGCGTTGTTTCTAAATCGCCTGATGGATAAAAATTTACAAGGATTTGTACAAAGCGGCCATTAACTGAAAAAATTGATTCTCCACTATTAAATGGAACATATTTCTCTGATTCAATTGAATGGCGTGAATCTGCGGCACGGACGAAGAATTGCATTTGCGCCCCATTTGCAAACCGGAAATCACCGCCGCGTCTGTATTCATTTTTACTGGAATTACCCGCAAGATTAATCGCACCGCCAGATACAACAACCTTATTTATGATGCTTTGCCGTATTCCTAAGTCGATTGGGATAGTTTCCATAATGCCGCTTGAGTTTTTATAACGATGTCCTCCTCCGTTTCCAGAGAATGAACCTGCCAGTTTAAATTCATCTATAAAACCATTAAATTGTCTTCCTAAACAAAGACTGCCGCGCTCACCAGCTACAGGCGTCCAGACTTCGCCGTTCTCGTTTCCTGACGCTGTAGCATAAACAATCGCCTCTATATTGTCGTTTACCAAATATTCTAACATTCCTGTTGCCGAGTCAAAATGAATAATATGATAGCTCCAAACGCCCGGCGTTAAAGGAGTTTTTGAAGAAAATTTAAGATTTTTGCTTGATAGCCCGTCCGGCGATAAAAAAAAGTTTTCAAAACTCCAATTCAACCTATTTTTTGCAGTAACACAGCGTATGGACTGAAAGCCGTTGCCATTTTGAACGCCGGCGATTTTATTTTGTGTTGCTGACCAGTCAATTATTTCTTCGCCAGAAGCCATATTGGCCGGATATAAAAAAAATTCCAGTCTGAAATCTCCGATATTATGACCTGGAGCAAGTAAGGCTGTATGCGTTTTAGGCGTTATAATCAACGGTTCATTGCCGGCTGACTTATAGGCTACCGTATTGATACCTGAAAACATTGCCGCGCCGTTACCTTTTCGCGCCCATCGTTTTGCTGCAACCTGAACGGTTTCACCAGCTATAACAGTATAATTTTCCGCATGATCCCTGAAAAGAGATGGAGTTTCTTCATTAAATGAGAGATATAGGTCAAGAACGGCATTTTCATCCGTATTTTTAGAAGAAAGAGATATTACTGAAAATGGCCGTACTCCGCGAAGTTCAGCTGTTCCTTCCCAAACGGAAACTGCTTTCCAGCCTGATTCTCCGCCTAGGCTCAATGTTTTTTCGCCAATGCTGAACAGAGTAGGGCAAAAAGAGGAAAATACTGAAAGCAAAAAAACAACCTTCTTCATATTCCACTATTATCGGCGGTTTTAAGATAAAAAACAAGGACAAACTTTGCGATGGTTTTGAATACTGGACATTCGTTTTTTTCAATGCTATGGTTGAAGCATGGTAGAAAGTGAATTTTGGCTTGATACGCGCGGAAAAACACGTTTGTGGGTGCGTAAATGGACGCCAGAAAACTCTGCAAGAGCGGTTGTGAATATCGTACATGGTATGTCTGAACATGGTATCCGTTACAGAGAATTTGCCGAATTTCTCTGCAAAAACGGAATTGAAGTTTGGTGTGCAGACCAGAGAGGGCATGGTAAAACAGCCGACGCCTCAATAAATGATAAAGATGAAGGTGGTCTTTTGGGACATTGCGGCGATAAAAAAGTTTTTTTTAAATTACTGTATGATATTAACTCAGTCCATAACGCCATAAGAAAAGAACATAAAAGCATCCCTCTATTTATTTTAGGACATTCATGGGGATCTTTTTTAACACAGGCCTATATTGAATTATTTGGCAAAGATATTTCCGGTGTAATTATGTCAGGTACAAGAGGACCTGGCGGCGTTGACATTAAGCTTGGTTTACCGTTCTTGAAATTCCTAACAATTTTATTTGGTGTGCGCCGCCGGTCTCAGTTTGTGTATAATATGGTTTTTGGTTCGTCAAATAAGCCATTTGCGCCTTGCAGAACCAATGCAGATTGGATTTCCCGGGATGAAAAGATTGTTGATGCGTATGTCGCTGATCCGTTTTGCGGTAATCTTCCAACAATCGGATTTTTTCATGATTTAACGTATATATTAAATCAGATTCATAGACACCGGCATATTGAAAAAATTAACCGCGCGCTGCCAGTTTATATTTTTAGCGGTTCTCAAGATCCAATAGGTAAAATGGGGAAAAGCGTTACAGCATTGATTAAAAAATATAATAGTATTGGTATGAAGGATCTTTCTTATGTATTGTATCCCGGCGCACGACATGAATGTTTGAACGAAATTAATCGTGAAGAAGTTATGAATAATCTTTTATCGTGGTTGGAGAAACATATTTGAGATACCGGTATTCAAAAGACGCCGACAAAAAATTAATTCGCTCCGCCCAAATTTGGACAGTAGAAGAACATAAAATTATTCTTTCTGAAGTTGATCCGCTTGCGGTGTATATTTGCGATAAGCTTAGCCGTGAGGGATTTGAAACCTACATAGTAGGCGGAGCTGTGCGCGATCTTCTTCTTAAAAAACATCCAAAGGATTTTGATATCGCCAGCGCGGCGACACCATCGAGAATAAAAAAAATCTTTAGTAATTCAAGAATTATTGGTAAGCGTTTTAGGTTGGTTCATATTTTTTTTGGTGATAAAATTTTTGAGATAGCGACATTTCGTTCCGCTAAAGACGGCGCTACGGGCAATACCTTTGGACGCATAGAAGAAGATGTATTACGCCGTGATTTTACGATGAACGCGCTGTTTTATGATCCGCGTAAAGAACTGGTTATTGATTTTGTAGGTGGTTTTCATGATATAAACCGGAAAAGAATAAAATCGTTAATTCCAATGAAAATTATTTTTGAAGAAGATCCGGTACGTATGGTGCGCGCGGTTAAATATGCAGTAATTTCTGAGTTTAAGATTCCATTCTTTTTGAGAAAAAAAATAAAAGAGAGCGCGTCTTTGTTAAATAAGATTTCATCTTCAAGATTAACTGAAGAGATGATTAAAATTATAAAATCGCCGTGCGCCGCAAAGATAATAGAAGAACTTGAATTTTTAGATCTTTATATACACTTTCAGCCTGCCGCAGTGGCGCTTATAAAAAATTCATTGCAATTTCGGCAGCGGTACTACAAGACGCTTTCTGGACTAAACAGAAACGACGTTCATGATTGCGGCAAAAAAAATTCCAGTATTTTAAGTCTGGGACTTAGCGCCCTTGTTCGGGATTATATTGATGATAATATTGATTGGGAAACAGCCGGTGAAGATAATTATAAACAAATGTTTGCTCTGGCAAGAAAATTTGTATTGCCTATGAATCCTCCGCGGATTGAATTAGGTAAAGCCATACATGACATATTCGCGGAACATAATATCAATGTAAAACGCTGGCGTTGTTTGGATAGATTGTAAAATGACACGCCGGTAAAATTGATTTTGAAGGTTATGATCACTTTAAATTTATAGTGCGTTCATTTATACTGAAATTATGCCGGTTTCAGAAAATGTGCGTTCCGCTCTCATGTCATCATCAATGATACGCAAGATGTTTGAAGAGGGCCTTATCTTAAAAAAAACCTATGGAACGAATAATGTTTTTGATTTTTCGCTTGGTAATCCTGATATTGACCCGCCGGCCTCTTTTTGTAAGGTTTTGGCCGAACTTGCCGCGTTAAATGAAAATGGTATTCATGGATATATGCCAAATGCAGGTTATTTTGAAACGCGCGAGGCTCTTGCGGCAAAAGCATCCTATGAGCATAAAGTAAAACTTACCGCGCATAATATTGTAATGTCTGCTGGCGCGGCTGGGGCTTTAAATGTTGCGTTTAAGGCAATTCTTAATTCCGGCGATGAGGTAATTGTTCCAAATCCTTATTTTATGGAATACAAGGCGTATGTTGCGAATCATCAAGGAAAGCTTGTTGCGGTTAGTTCAAAAGCGGATTTTGACTTGGATATTGAAGCCGTCAATACTGCTCTTTCAGAAAAGACGGCCGCAGTTTTGATAAACTCTCCACATAATCCTACCGGACGTGTTTATTCTCAAAAATCAATAAACGAGCTTTCCCATATTCTTGAGCTGCACGGAAAAATTACCGGACGCTTCCCATATCTTATAGCTGATGAGCCGTATCGTGATATAGTTTATGATGGATTAAAAACAGCGCCGGTATTATGTGGGTATAATAATTCTATGGCTATTACCTCTTATTCAAAGAGCCTGTCATTGCCTGGTGAACGCATAGGCTATATAGCCGTAAACGAAGCGGCTGATAACGTTGATGAATTAATGGACGCTCTTGTATATACAACACGAACTCTTGGTTTTGTGAATGCGCCGGCGCTTATGCAGCGTTGTGTGGCAAAACTTACCGATGAAATGGTTGATTCTTCTATTTATGCACGCCGCCGCGCTGTTTTTATGCGTGTGCTTGATGCCGTTGGTCTTGAGTATATTAAACCGGAGGGTACGTTTTATATTTTTGTCAAAGTACCGGTATGCGGTAAAATCAATGGCGGCAGTACAGATGACGTTGCTTTTGCTCAGGCATTAAAAAAGGAATTAATTTTGGGTGTTCCAGGAAAAGGCTTTGGAATGGAAGGCTGGATCAGGTTTGCGTATTGTGTTTCTGAAAAACTTATTGAAGCATCGCAAGAGGCATTTCAGCGGGCTGTTGAAGCATGGAAAATGTCTTAATTAATGAAGCGCGTACCTGTGGAATGTGTTTCGGTGCAAAAAGCGCTTATGTAAAAGTCGTTACCTTACTGGAGCGTAAAAAAGATTGCGGACAGGTTATACTGTATAAACAATTGCTGCATAATAAAGATGTTATTCAAGATTTAAGAGATCGTGGGGCGATTTTTGTACAAGATATGCCCGAACAGCTCAACAAAGAGGATACCGTTGTTATAAGAGCCCACGGAGAAACAGAAATTTTTTTTAAGCGGCTTGAAGAAAGACAGATTCACTATGTTGACTGCACGTGTGATAAAGTAAAAAAAATTCATGCACTTATAGCTGAAAAGTATAGAAATGGATACAGCATTGTTATAATTGGCGATAAGGATCATGCAGAAGTTACAGGATCAGATGGCTGGTGTAATAATGAAGCGATAATCATTTCTTCCTTAGAAGATGTTAAGCAAATAAAAAATGCCGTTAAACAAAAAATATTTATAATAGTACAAACTACATTTAATGAAAAAAAATTTAAAGATTTATCAGATCATATAATCGATAAATACGGCAAAAGTTCATTAATAGAAATTTTTAACAGCCTTTGCGATGCCCAGCGTAAAATACATGATGATTCTGTAGATTTAGCATCAAAATGCCGCACTATGATAGTGATTGGAGATAAAAATAGCGAAAATACAAAACAATTGTTTGAAAAGTGCAGATCGGTATGTACGAATACGCTGCTTGTAGAATGCCGAAGCGTTCTCTACGAGTCTTTATTAAAAGAAAATTGTGTTGATTTTACGCAGCCGATAGGCATTACAGGAGGAGCGTCTACTCCGCGTGAAGTTATAAAAAACTGTATGCAGTTTCTTAAATGGATAGCTTTTTATAAAAGCGCTTATGCAAAAATAAAAAACAAAATGAGTAAAATGCGTTGTTTTTTATCTGATGATAACGTTATTATTAATAGAATTATTGAAAATTTTATTGACATAGCCCTGAGCAGTAAAGCAAAATATCTGCGCGGCGCGCTAATAATGCTTGGTTATAAAATAGCTCAAAACGGGTCAGAAAAAACAAAATATGATTTTGATGACAGTCTTGATCTTGCTGCGGTTTATGAATTTTTAGAAACTGCGGTACTTGTACATGATGATGTCTTTGATAAAGCAAAAAAAAGACGCAATATTCCAACAATACAAGAAAAAAACAGTGAATTTTATAAAACTGCCGCAGGTGTTACGGTAAAAAGACAGAAAAACATCATAAATGATGCAGTTTCCGCTGCTGCTATTTGCGCCGGCGATATAGGATTTTATTTTGTCAACAAAAAATTACTGGAATCGTATAAAAATAACAAGAATATTATCAATGTTCTCGCCTATCTTCAAGAAATTGTTCTGACAACAATTAAAGGCGAACTTTTAGATATACTTTTACCCATTGAAGAACGTTTTGGTATCAAATATGAAAATACTGCGAATACTTCTGCAACCGCCGCGTCTGTTGAAGATTATGTGCTTCAGATAGATACAATGAAAACGGCAACGTATACTACAATAGGCCCTTTGGGTTTAGGTTTGTTACTTGCCAGCGCGGCGGAAGACGACATAACGGATATGCGGAAATTTGCTACATATCTGGGAATCGCGTTTCAGATGAAAGATGATTTGCTCGACATATTTGGTACGGCGGAACAGGGAAAACCACGCGGTTCTGATATTTCAGAGTTTAAAATTACGATGCTTTATGCCGCAGTTTGTGATAATCCTGTTATGAAACAAGAATTACTTGAGTATTATGGCCATAAGATTACTAAAAAGAATCTTTTACAGGTCAGGCGTATTATGGAAAAATCCGGTGCCAAACAAATAGTTGAAAAGAAAATAAATGCGGCGCTTCTTGAATGCAAAAGAATTTTGCAAAGAATAAGTTTTATCAATGAAGAAAACAAAGATATACTATATGGATTCATTTTTTACCTTGAATTGCGTCAAAGATGAGTAAAAAACTCTTTACTAACATACTTTTTTTTGTTATTTTAGAGAAACGGGTTTGTTATTTTTTTATGAAGAGGCATATTTCATTATTTAAAATTATATTTTTTATTTGCTGGTTTTTTACCGGGTGTATGAGTGTTCCTAGGGAACAATTTGAGAGCGTACAACCACAAATAAAAGAATCCGCAAATAAAGATCCGTTTTTTGGCCGGTTTGATATTACACTTGATGACTTAAAAAATATTGTTTGGAAATTATCTGAGATTAAAATTGGATATGGTTCTATTTTACTTGATCGCGCGCTTATGGCAAAAAATCAAATGGGAGATTTTTTTACACTTCAATTTGTTGACGAAGGCATAAATGGCAAAGCGCTGCCCAATAGATATTTTGCTCCTTATTTGCTTGTTGATGATAATGATATAACAATTCGTCCCATAGCAGGTACTCTTATAGCATCGCTTGTAGATGTAGGCGTACTGCATGAGCAAAGGTATTTTACGCTGCTTCAGGGAATGACGCGCTGGGATTATAAAAGCGGCAATCTTCGAATTTATACATCCGGCGAAAGAGAAAATAATGAAATTATTTTGATATTCAAACCACAGTGAATTTTATAAATTGAGAGATGTTTATAATTTGGAAAGTTCAATTTCAACGGTCTTTAGCCTTTTTGAAAGCGTATCTATTGTTCGTATAAGACGATTCTTTTCTTTTTCAAGTCTTATACACGGATCTTCTTCTGATTTACGCAGCGACATTTTGACTAAATCAGGACTTTTTCCAGTCAGAAGAGAAGTTTGAGCTATTTCCCTATCGTCCGGGTTTGTAAAATTGGATAAAAAACGCATATTATCAGGGCCAATTGAAGGATTAAGGTTATACGAGAAGCTTTTTATAGCGGTTTTTGCGGCAAGACGCGGAATACATAAAATACGGTCAATATAATCTTCAAAACGAAGTCCTTCCTCATCGCATAGAGATTGAGCTTTTAACAAATATTTGCCAAGTTCTATAAAAAGTGTTCCATTTTGTTTTATGTATTTTTCGCGTATTAAGTTTGTAAGCTCATTTAATTTTTTTGATTCTTCATACGCATTTGAATAAAGTTTTTTCTTTTCGGCTTTTTCAAGTAAGTCATGAAAAATAGCCCAGAATTCTGTAGTGTGTACACGCGCTGGAATTAGGCCGTTGTTTTTACAGTTGTGCAAATGATGTGCATATTCATGAATTGCCGTGTATATAAGTAGATTGTCATTGGCGAAATTTTTATTGTGCAGGATAATTTCCCGTTCTTCAATTTTGTAAAGTCCATTTACTTTTTTGCTTTTTTTACCGGAAAAGATAACTTGAAAATCCAATACCGGCTCTTCAATTGATAAAAGCAACAGCTTAACTTGATCTTGATTCATATTATACTTTTGAGGCAAGTATCACAAGACTGCGCGGTTTTACCAGATATGACGCATGTATTTCAGGGAGCGTAGAGTTTTTCTTATAGGAAATAATATCTTCTGGTGAAGGCAGCGATGTATCGACAATACGAGACCAAATTTTGGAGATCGTATTTTTGGGCAATGTAAATCTTATTTCTTTTAGACCTGCATTAAACATTATAAAAAAATTACAGTCATCACGGTCAGCAAGTATATCGCTTTTAGTTCCATTCATATGCAAAGAGAACACGGAATTTTCTTTTTCTCCCCAATTTAACTGATTTCCATTTTCGTCAAACCAGCTTATATCGGGTAATTCGTTGTATTTTCCGCCAATTCCCGTATAAAATTCAGGGCGCATAAAGCTTGGATGACGTTTCCGAAACGCTATGATTTCCTTAACAAAACGAAAAATTCCAGCGTTCTTTTTCAATAGACTCCAGTCATACCATGAAATTTCGTTGTCTTGGCAATAAGCATTGTTATTTCCCTGTTGAGTACGCGCGAATTCATCGCCGCCCAAAATCATTGGTGTACCCTGAGATATCATTAGAGTACACAAAAAGTTTTTAATTTGTCGTTCACGAGACATTTCAATGGAGGCATTTGTTGTTTCACCCTCAAATCCGTAATTATAGCTGTTATTATTATTGTCGCCGTCGCGGTTATTTTCACCGTTTTCATCGTTATGTTTCTGATTATAAGATACAAGGTCTTTGAGGGTGAAACCGTCATGTGAGACAATAAAATTGATTGAATGGAAAGGCTTTCGTCCGTCACGTAAATATAAATCCGCGCTGCCGGAAAGCCGTGTTGCAAAACTGCGTATTTGTGATTTGTCATTACGCCAGTATTTTCGAATGTCATCGCGATAACGATCGTTCCATTCAGCCCATCGCCCACCGGGAAACGAGCCAACTTGATAAGCTCCACCGGCATCCCACGCCTCTGCGATAATTTTAGTGTTCCTTAATATAGGGTCTTCCGCAATTAGTTCTAATACCGGCGGATTTTCCATTAGTTTTCCGGTTTTGTCACGTCCTAAAATCGAGGCCAAGTCAAAGCGAAAGCCATCAACATGCATTTCAATGACCCAATAGTGAAGACAATCAATAATAAGATTTCTAACAACGGAATTATTGCAGTTTACTGTATTGCCGCAGCCTGAATAATTTTGATAAAACCGGCGATTTTCATTTAAAGTGTAATAAATCTGGTTATCTAATCCCTTAAATGAATAGGTAGGTCCCATTTCATTGCCTTCGGCGGTGTGGTTAAACACCACGTCAAGGATTACTTCAATCCCCGCTTTATGCAGTTCACGTACCATTTCTTTAAATTCATAAACCTGAGCGCCGGGTTTTTGGTCCGAAGCATAAGACTTTTTGGGCGCAAAAAAAGATACTGTTGAATAACCCCAATAGTTTTTGAGTTTTTTACCAGTTCGCGGATTGAAACGAGAAAATTCATTTTCAAAAAACTCGTGTATAGGCAATAATTCAATGCTTGTAATGCCAAGTTCTTTAAAATAGGGAATTTTTTCTATAATACCACGGTAAGTTCCCGGATTTTTAACGCCGCTTGATTTGTGAATGGTGAATCCTCGAACATGAGTTTCGTAAATTATGCTAAAGCGTAATGGATAGTTTAGCGGCTGGTCTCCCTGCCAATCAAATTTATCATCTACAACAACACAGCGCGGTGAATTGCTTGTGTTTTCATTATAGTTGTACGAAAGATCACCGCGAGTATCGTTAAGATTGTAAGCCAACGCTTGTGAAAAATCCCAATTTGATATATCAGTAATGGCCTTCGCATAAGGGTCAAGCAATGTAAGGTTCACATTAAAACGAAATCCATGTTCAGGGTGATAAAGTCCATCCGCTTTATAGGCGTATAAGGTTCCGGATTTTAATCCTTCAATATGGCAGTGCCATAAATCGCCTGTTCTGTGTTTTTTATCGCCAAAACTTATCATGATATATTTTGAATTAGGTAATTCGTTTTCAAAAAGAATCAAATGTACCGATTTCGCGTGCCGTGAAAAAACTGAGAAATTTACGCCGTTGTTAGTAACAGTCGCGCCTAGCGGCATTGAGCTGCCTGCAGTTATTTTATAATTCTTAAAGGCCATATATTCATCATATCATTAAAACTAATTTTGTGGAATTAGCCATAAATAGTTCAATTTTCATTGCAATTCTGCCGAAAATAGAATCGGTGGTTTGTTCGTTACAATGAAAGGAAGACAACTTTTAAAAAAAAATTACTACTTATTATCTTCTCTTTCGGCAATTTTTTTTATACTTATTATAGTTTCTTTTTTTAATAATAGCGCCGATTGTTTTGCTCGTGGTAAAGATGACGCAAGACTTGAGCAAAGTAATTCTCCTTCTGTACAACCTGCACAATCTGCACAGCCAAATATTGAACAAAAACCATCGACTGCAGTTGGGAAACTTGCCTCGCTGATTTCTTCTGGAAGAATCGAAGAAGCAAAAACATTATTTATATCTGATATTAAACCTGGCGATGTTGACCGTGAAGGCAGATCCGCATTGCATTACGCAGCAATGTTTCGGAGAGCCGATCTTGCCGACTTTTTTATACGGCTGGGAAGCAAAGTTGACATGGCCGATAACGAACAAAATACGCCGCTTAATATTAGTGCGGGTTTTTTAGACAGTAAAACAGCCTCCATTTTAATTATGAATGGCGCAGATATTCATCATAAATCCAGTACAGGAGAGTCGCCTGCGCAAGCGGCCATAAAATCGGATAATTTATTATTTCTTAGTTCTATTTTAACGGGAGATACACTAATTTTGGCGGATGCCGCCGGCAAGAACATTCTTCATATTGCTGCAGAAGCGGATAATGTGTCCGCTGTTGATGAAATAATCAGAGCGGCCCGGGACGCGCGGGGCGGGGTTCTCCAAACAATGGTAAATAAAAAAGATAATTTGGGAAAGACTCCGCTCGATATTTGTTTTTCACACCGCGATTCTACATCTGCGGCTAGGATTTCTGCAGTTATAATTTCTGCAGGAGGCGTGTCAAGCGATCCATTCTATCCTTATTTTTCTCCTGCTGTCCGTTCTTTGAATTACAATATTAGACCGTCAAATGGTATTTCACCGATTCATTTTTCAGTCCGGGAGCATTATTCTGGTTGGACAGACTACCTTCTTAGCAAGAATGCAGATCCGAATATAAAAAACGCTCTGGGCGATACGCCGCTTATTGAGGCTGCGCGAATCGGTGATATAGAAGCTATTCGAAGTCTTATAGGACATGGAGCGCTCGTCAACATTCAGGATGCGCAAGGAAACACTGCTATGCATATAGCTATTCCTCCCGAAGTTCATCGTGAAATATTAGAATTGCTTCTTAACAGCCACGGAGATCCCAATATCCGTGATATACGCGGAGATTCTCCGGCGCATATTGTAATCGATTTGAACCGGCCCGCGAATGTTTTGGAAGTTTTACTTTCATACGGCGCAGATGTTTCCATTCATAATATTGATGGTAAAACGCCGCTTTTTGTCGCTGTTGAAAAAGACCGGACATCATTGATTCCTCTTTTATTAAAGCATAAATCTGATATTTTCGCAGCAACAAATCAGGGTATTACAGTATTTGAAAAAGCGTTGCAGTCAAATAATACCGCGCTTGATGAAATGATAACGGAGGAAACTGTACAGCGTAGTGATAATGGAGGAAATACGCTTCTCATAGCGGCTGTACGGCTTCATGCTAATGTTGATATTGCCCGTCGTATTCTTGATAAAAACGCTAATGTAAACGCTAGAAACCAGGAAGGAGATACCGCGTTGCATATTGCTGTACGTCAAAATGAGGCCGCGCTTGGTGAATTGTTAATTTCACGCGGCGCAGATATTTTCCTTCAGAACACAAGAGGCGAAAGCCCGCTTTATTTGACTTTTTATTCACGTGGCGGAGTACGTGAATGGATGTTTATTCCCGCCGTGCTTACTACAAAAGATGGACAAGGAAAAACGATATTGCATTGGGCGGCTGAGTGGAAACTTGATCAAGTAATTCCAGTGATTGTAACTCGTGGCGCTCTTGTGGACGCGCAAAATGCTCTTGGAGAAACGCCTCTTTTTGTAGCTGTAAGAAAAAATTTCCCGACTACAGCACGTGCTCTTTTGCAGGCTGGAGCTTCTCTGAATGGACGTGATTCGTTAGGAAATACCGTGTTGCATACGGCTGTCCGTTTCGAAGCGCAGGCGGCCGCTGAAATGCTGTTAAATACAAAAATAAATGTAAACGCCTATAATCTTAATGGGAACACTCCGTTACACGATGCGGTTCGTCTTGGAAAATATCCATTTGTGAGTCTTTTTATTCAACGCGGCGCTAATATTGAAATACGCGATACTGAAGGCAACACGGCGCTTATGACAGCTATTATTGTTGGAAATTATAGAATATCTGATTTTATCATACGCTCCGGTGCAGATGTTAATACTCGAAATAATGAAGGCAATACGCCTTTAATGATAGTTGTTCTTAATGAGCGAAGTGATTTAGTTGCCCTTTTACTTGATTTTCAAGCGCAGATTCATGCGCGAAATGCTGAGGGTGATAGTCCGTTTACCGCCGCGTTGCGGGTTTCTCCACGAATGGTTCTTTCGCTATTAGCTAAAGGACGCGATCAGACCGATGAAGAAGGGCGTTCTCCACTGCACATAGCGTTGTTGACCAATGGTAACGAAGATGAAATTGAGGCAATTGTTGGTTGGGTTGGGACAAAGCAGCTTTCTGTTGTTGACAGACAGGGGCGAATTCCGCTTCGTTATGCGGCGGATGAGGGAAACTGGTTAGCCGCAAAATTCTTGACAGACCAAGGTTCAAATGTTTTTTCTGTTGCAAGGGATGGTAAAACGCCTGCGGATATTGTTTTTGTGGCGAATAACCATGATGCTATTCGTGCGCTTTTCGGCGGTAAAGCTATTTCAGCGACAGATCCATCGGGCAATACGGCGTTACATTATGCGGCTAAACTTGGTTCTACAGATACAATTACATTTTTAATTGAGCTTGGCGCAGTAAAAAATGTTCGTAACACATCGGGTGAAACCGCTGCCGACATTGCCTTGCGCTGGGGTAATTCAGATGCAGCGGCCGTTCTTAAATGAAATGACTTTCACCAAATAAGAATATCTTGGCTATTTAAGTTTTAAAGTGTTATATATTGACAAATTTATCTGTATTTTGAATCTTGTTGTCTATAATTGTTAACAGTTATTATGAAAAGTTATAAAATGTTTCACGTGAAACATTTTATCTTTATAATAATGCTGTGTTTTATGAGCGTTGTTTGTTGTTTCCCATGAGTTCATATCTGATAAACTTAATAAAATATGAGTTGATAATACATTTTAATTTTGTTAGGACAGATTGGAATTTGTTGAAGAACGTTTTGTAGTATGTATAGGTAATACAAAAAGCTCTATCGGAATGTAAGCGTTGTAGGCAAGAAAATATTCTTTGACGTGGCGGCAAGTGGTCTTTGGCTGGATAATTTCTGATACAATAAAACTACCAAAACAGGAAAGAGATTGATCGCACGACAGAGCCGCGCGATATTTCATTTCACTGAATATATCTCTTAAATAATTAAGCTTGAAATAAAGTAGAAAGAATAAATAATCTTTTTCAGAGAATCTGGAGTAGAGCGCTTAATTTGACAGTAAGCTCATACCCTGACGCCACTTGTGCTTTGAACCGGTCGTAAAAGATATTCGGCGCTACAGTTGAATAAAGGAATAATTATAGAGAACAATTAGCCATGAAAAAATGTTTCACATGAAACATTTTTATGTGAATTTTAGATAGGTAACGATATACAATAAACTCTTGCTTAGCGGCGTTATGTCCATTCGCTTATCTCGCATTCAGTCTTACGCCAGCCGCCAACAAGTTTCTCTCCCATAGATTTGCAGTACGCGCAAAGCGGGATGGGGCGGTTTACAAAATCGACTATCTCTTGCATCGTACGCGCTTTGTAGATGTCGATATAGTCTTTATCTGTTATGGGCACATTCTTACCAAAATACTTGTTGAAGTGCCGCATATTGAATACAAAACTACAGGTGGCGATGCGCCCGTTCTGCACGGCTACGGTACAGGCGGCCATACAGCAGCGCTTAAAACTTTTCTTGGGGTCTTGTCCGCCTTCTAAATCGAGGCAAAATTTGCGCGATGTTTTTTCAGTGTTGCCGCTGAAGTCAAAATAAGTAAATGTATAACCGAATTCGGCGGCGCGTTCCTCAATTTTTTCCCAATTTATGCCGGGATATTTTGTCGGCGTCATCACAATATTGTATTTTTTAACCGACTCCCAAAAAACATCTTTTTGGGCAAGCAATAAAAGCCCGTTGGTGATTATCTGCACACGGCTTTTGGGAAAATACTGCCGCGCAATCCGCATGAATTCGGGCAATTCCGGATTCAAAAGCGGTTCACCGCCGGCAAGATAAATGAGCGGAATGTTCCCGCCTGAAAGCCCGGAGAGCCGCGCAAGGTCGCGTTCTGTAGCCGCAAAATCGGCGAATTCAGGTTCGGCAAGCTGGGAAAAATGATTGCAGCTATAACAGCCAAGGTTGCAATGTTCAGCAACGCAGATGTCAAGACTGTCGAGCTCGGTGGGACGGATGATTTTTTTGAG
>JAITHJ010000005.1 GCA_031280035.1 Spirochaetaceae bacterium
CCCACCGCATACACCTGAAAGGGCGCGGCGGTGTGGCGGTAGATATAGCGGTCAAGGTACAACGCGGGCTGTTCGTTCTTGGTACTGTACAGTATCAGCAGAAACAAATTAAGGGCGTATACAAATTTCGCCGGCAGGGAGCCGCGTAATTTCCAGAGTTTGGTGAAAAAGGCGTCATTACCCCCCTCCAATTTTTTGGGCGCAGCGGCGTACACAACCATAAACAGGGCGGGAACGGTCAAATTCAGCAGGAAACGTATCTCCTTATGCCCTATGAAGGAGTGAATCAGAAAAAACGCCAGAATACCCCAGATAAAGGGGTGTTTTTTAAAGCGCCACATTCCCACGGCGGCCCCCAGTGTCAAGAGCGCGGGGAAGAGGGGGCGCTTCACTATGAGCAGGAAGTAGCCCCAAACCGGCATAGTACCGAAGCCGGCCGCCTTGTGCTGAAAGATATTCTGATCGAGATAATTCCAGGGGGCAATGGTAAACCTGCCGTATCCCCATGAATCAAGAAAGGTACAGCCCGCAACCGGCACCAGTATGCCGCACACAATAAGAAGGATTTTCCCGAATCCGGTTTTCTTATCCCTGATTGAAACAAAGAACATCCAGAACAGAAACCCCATGATAAGAAATGCGACTTGATACCGGAATTCAAAGGCAAGACCCCAGAGTATGCCGGTAACAAAGCATAATGCTCCGGGATACGCGCGCTCGTAAAACGAAGCGTCCTGCTTGGGGACACTGCGGCTTCCCAGGATGAGCAGGGCCAGTCCCATCATGCAAAAGGAAGAAGAAAGCGATTCCGAAGAAGTCCGCACCATATAATAGGGCAGGAAACAAAACAGGGCGAGCAGACGAACCACGGCTTTTCTTTGCGACTGTTCGTGAAACATCCGGTAAGCGCAAAACATCATGGCGCTTATGGAGAGCCATGCAAAGAAGGCGGAGAACAGACGGAAAATCAGCGCAAGGATAAAGGGATCGATGACGCCCAGCAGGGCGGCTGTTTTTATAATGACAACATAGCAGGCCGGCTGCAACCAGGGGCGCATCTGAGACCTGAATTCCCAGGCCAAATCGGAGGCCGCGGTCTTTCCCAATTTATAAGAGGCAAATTCAATTGTCTGAAAGTGTTCGTCCGGATGATAATAACCAACGCTTAAAAAAGCGGTAACAGCCAAAATCAGGGCCAACACAATGCTGTATGTCCGGACAAAAACAACCCATGACGTATCGTCAAGGCCGGCATTGCGCCGAAAGGTTTCTCTATAATCAGATGCCGTCAGCACCCTAATCCGTGTTCTCTTGTTCATAATAATTTTCCTCTGTGCGCCCGCGCCTTCCGCCCCGTCTGCCAATCAGTGTGCTGTCTGCGCTCCCGCCATCATCTGACTTATTATCATACCCCTCAAGGAGTCCGTCAAACAAGGGGCGGACAAACGCGGTGCGAATATCTGCTTCATTGACAAAAACTCGTCCATATGTTATTTTATACTAACATTAGTTAGATGCTATTAACTTAATCCGGTGAAAAGCCGCTCTAGGATAAAGCAGAAGGGGAACGAATTATGCAAAATATGGAATATATAAACGTTATTGACGTTTTAGTAATTATAAGTCTGGCATTTTTCTATGTTTTACTTATTGGCAGAACAATAATGTTATACAAGAAAGGCATAAGAGTATGGGTGCTTGGAACAAGCGTAAAAAGATTATTTGAAAGAATACTTGAAGGAATCTTACTTCCGTTGCTGCTGATATTGGGAGGCGTTTTTATCGTTATTATGGCGTTTCATATACCGTTACCTGAGGTGATTTCAGAGCATTTAATAAAATTTACATGGATAAAATATGCCGGAATACTGTTTTGTTACCTTGGTTTAATGCTATTTTTATTGGCATTGATATCATTTGGGAAAGCATGGAGAATTGGAATTGATGAAGTTAATTCCAATGAATTAATAACAACCGGCATATTCAGGTTTTCGAGAAACCCAATATATTTGTTTCTGGATTTATATTTTATGGGAATAATGTTGATATATCCAAACATTGTATTTGCCGTAATAGCAGGTGGAACGATTATAGGCGTTCATTTACAAATAGTACGGGAAGAAAGTTTTTTGTTGAATAAGTTTGGTGAAAAATACAGCGCATATAAAAAACAAACAAGAAGATATATTTAAGACCACTGGAATATGCCATACGTACCGCTATTGACAGAATTGGATATAGCCAATAGAATAAACGGATATCTTAATTTTCAAGAGGTTGTTTTATGATAAATGTATTTACCCCCCCCCCCCGATACACAGAATGTTTTAGGGCCAATACCAAAGAAAATACATTATTGCTGGTTCGGTGAAAAAATGCCGGAAAACATTGTAAAATGTATAGATACCTGGAAAAAAGTTATGCCGGATTATGAGCTTGTCTTATGGAATGAAAGCAGATTTGATGTTGATTCCGTACAATTTGTTGCCGAGGCATGCAGTGTAAAAAAATGGGCATTTGCGGCGGATTATATTCGGCTTTATGCCGTGTATACCGAAGGTGGAATATATTTTGACACTGATATAGTAGTTCTAAAACGGTTTGATGACTTTTTAGAATATGATTATTTTACGGCTTTGGAACTAAATCCAGAGACAAATTCATTTGAAAATGTTAAAAATACCGATTTTGATAATATACAAAGAATACCAGCGTTTGCATTTCAAGCGGGAATATTTGGCGCAGTAAAAGGGCACCCATATCTTAGAGATTGTCTTGACTGGTATGAAAACCACCATTTTATACAACCTGATGGTAGGCTTCGCGAATTTGACATGCAAATTGCACCTGATATTTATGCCGCGATAGCACAAAAATATGGATTTCGTTATAAGAGCGGTTTTCAGAAACTTGAAAATAACATGGTAATTCTGCCTTCTCATATTTTTGCTCACACATTATTAATGCTAACAAGAGATGCGTATGCAATACATATTGGAGTAGGCTCTTGGTATAAAAAAAAGGAAGCGTTGAATATTATTCAGCATTTGAAACGAAATGTTTTTTTAAGAAAAATATTTGGTAAAAAACCTTACATGAGTGCTATAGATTGTGATATAGAATATATCATACAAAATGGCGCAGAAAAATTTCTTTGCAAACAAGATGGTATACATATACTACTTCAAAAAGGTTTAATATTTCAAATTTATAGAATCGCTTATTACAAGGATAAGACAATACCGGAGGTGATCGCAGAAGTTGTAGAATTTTATATTAACAGTAATAATAAAAATGATGCTGGATTATATCCCCCCATATTCCCTGAATGACCGGTATGCAGGATTAGTCCGGACAAGGCCGGACGAAGCTCCACCGCAGAGCGGTGGAGCGGTTCATTACCAGAGCGCTTCTTTTAATCTCGGCACATTGGCTTTTTGTATTTCCAGAAAGGTAAGCCCCCGGTCAAAATCCTGCTTGGAAATATTATGGCATGCGTGGAGCAGTAGTTTTTTTGCGCCTGTTTCCTCAGCTATGGTATCCGCCATTCTTTCATTGGAAAGTTCGATGTGGAACACCACAGGAATTTTTTCCGTTTTAATCTTGTTGATTAAGAAAGCGACTGTTGCCGCGCTCGGCTCGGTCTCGGTGGAACAGCCGGGAAAGGCGGCAAAATAGGTCAGCCCGTAGGCATCGGCAAAATAGCGGAAGGGAAAGCGGTCTCCAAAAACAATGGTTTTCCGCTTCGCGCCGTCCACCACCGCCTGAAACTCCTTATCCAGTGCGTCAAGCTGTGCGGTATAAGTTTCCGCATTCTGCCGGAAAAACGGCGCATTTTCACCGTCTGTTTTGCATAACGCACCGGCGATTGCCAGTACAATGCGCTCGGCATTTTTCGGGGAAGTCCAGACATGCTCGTCATACTCTTCTTCGTGGCCATGCCCTGCAAGGGTTTCGGCGATTTCTTTAGCGGAAGCGCCGGAAGCGAAATACATACTCGCCCAATTTTTGCGCTCCACCAGATCGGCAAAACCAGCGCCGCCATATTTAAAATGGATATGAGCGATCCCTTCATGTTCGTCTTCTTCGTGATGTTCTTCTTCATTGCCGTCTCCATGATCATTGAACATGACATATACGGGAAAACCGGTTTTGGGCGCGTTTATCTGATATTTGTACCAGACAGACGAGCCGTGATCGCCTTCTACAATTTCATATCCCCGGTAGGTATAGGCGGCGGTCTGTTTTCCGATACCGAGCGTACTTCCATTGACTGTTAAAGAATCATAGTCAGAAGCCCAACTGGAAATCAGGTTTGCCTTGATCTCCGCCTTTGATTTTCCTTCTTCCTCAGCGCGGTGCGCTATATATGAATCAAGAGAACCGTTTTTCAATAAAGGAACGCCCGAAGCCCACGAACCTGCAAAATCACTCATGGGACGGTCTTTTACCTTTGCAGGATCGAATTCGCCGTGTTCATGTTCATCATCTTCCATGCCTTCGACAATTTCTTCTTCCACAAGGTCAACTGCGTCCATCATGCGGACTATGTTCATTTTCGAGGTGTCCATAGATCCAAGAATCCGGTCAACCCAAGCGTCGGATTCTCCTCCGGTGTAGATAAACACAGAGCAGTTCTGGATTCGGATAATATCCTTTGGCGTAGGCTCAAAGGAATGGCTTTCCGCTCCAGGCGGGAGCAGCATATATACATTTACTTTATCTCCGGCAATCTGCCGGGCAAAATCATAAGCTGGAAAATTAGCCGCAACCACATCAGGTTTTCCGTTATTTTCCCTTGTTTTTTTCCCTTCACAAGCGGGAAAAAGCGCGATAAGCGATAGGGCCGCAGCAACAGCCACATACATTCGTTTCATAATATACCTCCATAAAAAGTTTCCGCATTTTCTCTAAAGAATTTTGATTTGGGAAAATGCGTATGTTATTGAATTGTGTTAAGAACCGTATTTTTCGGGCATATATCAACAATTAAATCTAACTTTTAGTTCGATAGGTTTTTTTGCAAAAAAGAAAGCTTGCGGTTTTACCCAAGAAACGGCATATATAATGAAACCCGCAAGAAATAAACTTACGCCAAGCCGTCCAAAAGCCTCTATGATTCTCATAGCAATTTGAATTTCAAGGCAAATATGGCAATTTTCTCCGGTGGGAACGGAATGACCTTCGGCGTCAATATGTTCATGGTGGTGTTCCACAATAATAAAAACGCCCGCAAAGATAAGGGCCAAGACAAGCCATGCGGTCATTGCAATGGTAAAAATAGCGTGTTTTTCCGGTTGATTTGCCATGAGGGATAACCCTAGCATAGTAAGGAATTTTTTTCAATAGACAGCCCCGTCAGCCGCCGGTAATTTTTTGCGCCGTTCGTGTCATCAGCGCCGTCCCTAGACAAACGCCGGACGCGGAACTACACTTGAGCTTCATGAGTGAATTCCTTTTTACGCTGTTTATTTGGCCTGTTGAGCAAATGCTCTCGCTCTGTTATATCGTTGTTTACAGGTTATTTCACAGTCCTGCGGCGGCGCTGGCGGGTCTCAGCGCGGCGGTGAGCGTCTTCACGCTGCCGCTTTATTTGCGCGCTGAAACATGGCAGCACGCCGAGCGGAGCACACAGGCGCGCATGGCTGCGAAAATCGCCCGGATAAAAAGCGTATTCTCCGGCGATGAGCGGTTTATGATACTCTCAACATATTACCGGCAAAACAATTACCATCCAATATATGCGCTGCGCTCATCTATGGGGATGCTCATTCAAGTGCCGTTCTTTATAGCGGCGTATGTGTTTATCAGCCATATTGAAACGCTCTCCGGCGCGTCATTCTGGATAATAAAAGACCTCGCAAAACCCGACGGCCTCCTTCCTGCCCTTGCGGGGGGGGGGGGGAGCAGATTCCATAATTCCATAAATGCGCTGCCCATTCTCATGGCGCTTTTTAATACCGCGTCAACGGCGGTTTACACGGCGGGTTTTAACTGGAAAGAGAAGTTGCCGCTCTATGGCATGAACGTTCTCTTTTTCGCGCTTTTGTATAATTCGCCGGCAGGACTTGTTTTTTATTGGACGTTAAACAATGTTTTGTCGCTTGTAAAAAATGTTTTGTCAAAAACTAAAAATCCACAAAAGATACTATTTGCTGTTCTTACACCGGCTTTAGCAGTGCTTGACTATTATCTGCTGTTCATGCACAGCGGCGATCTCCCCAAGCGTTTGTTCGCACTGTGCCTTATAACAGGGTTCTATTCTGGAGCGTTTGTTATAAAGGCGTTGTACGCCAAACCCGCCGTTACCGTCAAAACAAACACACACGTACATACGCCGTATATTCTTGCGGCACTCTCGTTCTTTTTGCTTTCAGGCATTGTGATTCCTTCCTCGCTTGTAGCGTCATCTGTAGCGGAGTTTTCGTTTGAGACAGCGCCGCCTTTTGCGCTTATCCGTACGACAATGGTACAGGCGGCAGGGGCTTTTCTTGTCTGGGGTATCGGGCTTTATTTCCTCTTTTCACCGCGAATACGCAGCGCGTTTACGTTTGCGATGTGCGCGCTGCTCGTCGCTGCGCTTGTAAACGTATTTGCGATAACAGAAAACTTCGGCTTCCTTACGGTAACAATGAAGTTTTCCGAACTAAAACCCTTTCAGGAAATTCCTGCCGCATATTGTATCAATCTTGCGCTGATGTGCGCCGCTGGCGCCGCCGCGCTGCTTGCGATACGCCTGCTCAAGCGCGTCTATATTGTTTCAGCGGAATCTATCATCATTCTTGCCCTCTGCGGCATAATTGCGGTGAATACTTTCAAGATTTATGACGGTATTGAAATGATGCGCCGGCGCGAAACAAACTCAGGCACGCCGCTTGAGGCTGCGTTCACTTTTTCCAAAACAGGAAAGAATGTCCTCGTTATCATGCTGGACTGCGCGGTGGGTTTTTACCTTCCCTATATTTTTGATGAGAAACCCGAACTGCGCGAAGCGTTTGACGGATTCACCTGGTATCCAAACTGCGTATCGTTTTCATCGCATACGCTTATCGGCGCGCTTCCCGTTTACGGCGGCTATGAGTACACGCCGCGCGCGGTCAATGCCCGAGAAGAGGTAACGCTTGTTGAAAAACAGAAAGAGGCCTATCTGCTTTTGCCGCGCCTTTTTTCGCAGGCAGGCTTCACCGTTACGGTAAGCGATCCGCCGTTCGATAATTACACGCTTTCTAATCTTGCGCCGTTTGCGCCGTATCCTGAGATTCGCGCGTTTAATCTTGACGGCGTACTGACCGCCGGCTGGCTGCGCGAACATCCCGGCATAAAGGGCTTTGACGCCGCCGCTTTCCTGTGTGATACGATGATACAGTTTTCGCTTTTCAAATGCTCGCCGCTTGTTCTGCGATACCTTATTTACAATGACGGTTTGTGGCTTCATTTGAAAAAACGCGATGGTACGTTAACCGGTATTCTTATCAATGATTATGCGCTGATGGATTCGCTTAACAATATTACCTCGTTTGCCGAAACGGGAAACACGTATACGGCGGTGTATGGCCATCTTTCGCATAATGGAACTGTTATGCTCGGCGCGCCGGATTATAATCTTGATAATGCCGGCGGCGAAAATACAAGCACAGGCCCGCTTGCAAACGACGGCTTTTTCAACTCAATGACTGCCTCGTTTATTCTGCTTGGCAGATGGTTTGACGCAATGCGGGCGAACGGAACATACGATAACACGCGCATCATCATTGTGGCGGATCATGGACGAGGCTTTGCTCCGGTTCCTGAAAACATCAAACTTCCCAACGGCGGATCGCTGCAAGCCTACAACCCGCTTCTCTTGGTAAAGGACTTTGGAGGCGGAGGAGGCATTACGGAACGGCGGGAGTTTATGACCAACGCCGATGTTCCGCTTATCGCGCTTTCCGGCATAATCAGCGCGCCGAAAAATCCGGCAACAGGCAACGTTCTTCAGAGTGAAAAAGACGGGGGCGCTGCGGTTACCACGCTGGAGCCTTTAAGTACCTACAAACATTCAAAGTATGCCTACACTATTCGAAGTGATAGGTGGCTGTTCGTCCGCGGCAATATCTTTGATACGGCAAACTGGCGCAAAGGCGAACGATAATTTGCGCGGCCCGCGCCGACTCTTGACGTTTTTTTTAATTAGGCGTAAGATACCGTTTATGAGTGAAGCGGCGTTTGTTCGATTAAATAAATCCGGTTGTGCGCGAAACGTAGGCCGCGCCCTTATAACGCGGCGTAA
>JAITHJ010000027.1 GCA_031280035.1 Spirochaetaceae bacterium
TCGGTAAAATCCTGCAATAATAAAGCCGCTTTCAAATCAACCGTATCCGCGGTGTTTACCACAATACGCGCTATTGGTTTTCCGTTTTTTACCATTTCAATCCGCTCCTGCGCAGGCAATGAGAAAACGCTCAAAAAAACAAGAACGTCCAGCGCTTTATACATAAGATTTCTTAGCATAGCGATAAGAGTAAAAGATTAGTGGTTTCCATGCAAGAGTCTTTTGTAAACAGCCGTTTCTAATTAAAAAATGTTGCTGCAAAGCGGGTTTTGCAGCGGATTACCGTGTATGCATACCTTTATATGGGTTTCGAAGCAGTTTCCTGCTTTCCATAAAAGCGTCCTCTTTTATGACTGCATTATGACTGTAATTGAAAAACATTAAACGGCTTATCTTAATCTAATTTCCATACATAACCTAATCCCAAGCCAAGATGATTTAGTCCGTATGATCGTTGATCAAGTTCATCTCCAATAACATATTCATATTTTCCTTGAATATAAAAATACCATAGTTTTACGTATAAACCGGTAGATAGTATATATTTCTCTTTCTTTTTTGTATCGCCGCCATTTTTTATCCAAATTTTGTTTTCATTGGAAAATTCATCCGAATATAGTTTGTAATCTTGTTTATATTCTATGCCTAGTCCCATATTAAGCCAAAGTAACGTCTTAATGATGTTTATGTTTAAGCCCAAAACACCGTGCCAGCGAAAAGAAGTTTTTTGTTGTTCGTATATATAGCTGTTTGTGTGTCCTGTGAATATGGTATTCTCCGTATAATACGAATCTTCTGAACATTCATAACCATTGAAACTAGGAGGATAAAATTCATTGTCCATAAAGAACGCGACATTTTCATTTATCCAGCCCATGGAAATCCCTAAAGGAGAATTAAGCGAACCCAAGTATCCTAGGTAAAAGCCTTTAGGAAATATACCCAATGCGCTTTTTACAGACTTAATTGTTGAAGCTTTTTTTTGCTGCTGTTTCTTTTCTTGATCTCTTGCAATCTGTGCGACCTGTGAATTGGGCAGGTATAATTCCATTGCGTTATCATGCAATACTTTCGTGCTGCTTGAGCCTAATATTACAGAGGTTTTGACATCAAGCAGCTTTATATTGAAATTATACGTGTTGCCGCTTTCACTAATTGTTCCCGTTACAATAATTTGCGCCCCAATTTTATTGCCTATGGATACCATTGTATCGTCATTTACTTCACCTGAATATTGAAAGCTGATTTCTTTTTGAATTAAATCAAGTTTGCTTCGATCTACAAAAGTTATTTTTTTATTATTCCGAATAACATAGTCAGGGATACGTTCCATAATATAGTCGGACAAAGAACTATTGTTTGATTTAATATTTACAACAGCCAAAACTGAACCTGTTGGAGAACGGTCAATAATATAAGCCGACATTCTTTCAATGGCCTCGTCCAAAGTATCGATTGCAAATAAATTTCCCCATCCGAAACAAAAGAATATTAAACATATAAATAAATTTTTCGGTTGACTGCTTTTCATGATATCTGATGATATATCATAAATATTAAACTGTAAATATATAGTCTTGAGTGATTTTGGCTTTGGCGTTTCATCCGCCAGTTGTTTTTGCGTACGCAAAATTCTGCGCGAAAAATAGAAACGCTGTTTATTTTATCTTGTTTTAAGAAGCGGATGAAAGAACAGCATCTTCCAGTCTTGACTGTTCAGAAAGATTGAGTTATACTTGCCGTATGAATGAGCAGCCCGTATCAGGTTTTGTATTTGCCGGTGAAAATTCAGATGCAGCAATAGAGAATAACGTAGATTTTCAACTTGACACGGGAAGCGAAAAAAACTCCAGCGAGACGTTTTCGGGTGCAGTTTCAGGGTTTCCTGAAATAGCGAAGCTTCTTGAAGAGGCCGATAGCGCGGTGTTTGATGATACTGCCTACTACAAACATGCTCTTGCTGACGGCGGTGATTCGGCAAAACGGCTGCATGCCGTGTTTCAAAAATACTCTACTGCAAAAGAACCAAGCGACAAGACGCTGTATCGACAGCAGATGACCAACGCTTTTTGGGATTATTTTTCCAATGTCGTAAAACAAATTTGTTCAAAAATAAATGATCCTAAAAAATTTCTTCTTCGTTTTGGAATGCTTTATCCAAATGCGCTTGCTCCAGAACACAAGTCTTTTTTTTCCCGTATAATAAATGACAGCGGATTAGATCAACCTATTTACTATATCGATGAATGGTTTAAACTTGTTGGAAGCGGCAAAGTAAAAGCGTCCACAACGGATGAAGCGAAGCCTGTAAGGGGTAATGAGAACTCGCATTTGCGCGCTTTGCTTGAGAAAGCTATTGGAAAACTGGAAGGAACCAGAGGCCTTATTGCCGTGAAAAATACTGATAGGGAGTCGCTGGAAAGAGAACTTAAAGATAAAACGTCGATTCTTTTTGAACACACGCCTTGTCCTGATTTTAGAGAAATAAATGATTGCTATAGCGAAAGTCAGAAAGCGGCGTTTAATCAGATTCAAGAAATATTAAAAGATCTGCATCGGCTGGACCGTGAAATATCTAAACTTATTACCGAATACAGTCAATCTAAAGAAGACGTTAAATCTATTGAAGATAAGATCTCATCGTCTCCTGAAGGAACGTCACTATCAGTCGATTTACAGGCTATAGATACGGAATATAATTCGATGCGCCAAATGGCCAAGATGACCATAGGGCGGCAGGGTAATCCGTTTCCTGTGTTGACGAAAGATTATTATCATTCTATGCCGGATAATGTAGGCTTTCGTGAAAATATCATACGAAAACTTGCGTGGGTTGAGGAAGCTGATTGTGAAGCGTTTATCAGGGTGTATAAAAATAATCCCAACAGGATAGTTCCTTACGTTTTGCTGCTGCCAACCTATGGCGATTTTGGAGTTTGCTGGGAACCCTTTGATAAACTGAATAAGGCTACGAGCCGCGGGCGTATTGCTATTCCTATGTATCCTAAAAATCTTACCATTGCCGTATTAACCGCTGTTGCCGATTTTCGCTGGCAGGTTGCTAAAGAAATTGCTTCGATGTATTGGATGGAAGAAGGTCTTACCGGTAATTATTTTCAGTGGTTTCAATCGCAGAAATTAAAAGGCGATGTAAAACTCTATTTTATTCAGGATTATATTGCGTGGATGACAAAGGAGCGCGAAGGCGTCCAGAAACTTGAAAAAAATGTGCGCGGCATTTTCTGGCGTTATTTGCCATTCTCTCAGCCGCTTAAAGACAAGCTTAAAGACCGGAATCTTGTATACAACGAACTTTATCAACGTGATAAAAACCGCGCTAAGTCAGATGGCTATTGATTACGTCAATATTGCGCCGATCGACGCAAGAAAATCCGGATAAGTAACGCCAGCCGCTTCCGCTCCTAAAATTTCTGCGCCGCCGGAAACGGCAAGTCCCGCTGCGGCAAGAGACATAACAACGCGGTGGTCGCCGTGTCCATTGAAAATGATTCTTTCGCCGGATTTTTTCGGGTTTGTTTCCACGCCGCCTTTTATAACAAGGCCATCGGGCAACTCGTGGCATTCAACACCAAGTTTTCCAAGTTCTTTTGCCATAACAGCGATGCGGTCGGTTTCTTTTATGCGCGCATGAGCCACATTGTACAGCCGCGTCTTACCATGGGTAAATGCGGCAAGAACAGCGCATGCAGGCAGGAGATCGGGCGTGCTGTTTAAATCGATTTCTAAAGCGCAAAGCTCCCGGTTTCGTGAAACAGTTACAGTCCATTCAGCGGCATTTTTTTGCCAGATTACATCACATCCCATTTGAGAAAGAATTGTAAAAAACACTTTATCGCCCTGAGTATCGTCAGGGTTCAGGTTATGAAGCGTTACCGATCCTCCTGAGATTGCCGCTGCCAGCGCAGGAAAGGCTGACGATGAAAAGTCGCCAGGTACAAAGCCGTCTATCGGTTTGTAAGCGTTTCCGCCTTCAAGTTTAAAATACGAAAGATCATTGTTTGTCTCATATCGTATGTTTTGAGTGTTTAGATAAGACAGCGTCATTTCTATGTAAGGACGCTCGTTAAGTACCGGTACATCAATTTCAACAACCGTACCTGCAGGGGCAAGCGGCACGGCTAATAGTAATGCGGAAAGATATTGACTCGTATGACACGAAAGCTCAACGCGTCCGCTTTTGACCGGACCGCATACCGTTATTGGGATACATCCCTGACGGGACGATACTTTTACTCCAAGCATCGAGAGTGCATTCAACAATGGCGCGGCGCTTCTTTTTTCAGTTTGAGCGTCGCCGGAGAAAATTAGCGCTTTTTTTGCAAGCGCAGCGACCGCAAGAGCTAAAAACAATGTTGTACCGGAATTTCCAACATCAAGAGGCGTTTCAGGCGCGATAATTCCGGACACGCCGCCTAACCCGTATACGTGCAAAACGGTACGCGAGTCTGTGGTTTCCTGCGTTATTTTTGCGCCCATTGCGCGGCATACCTTGATGCATGAACGGGCATCAAAAGAATCGAGCGGGTTGTAAAGTAAAGATTCGCCTGAAGCAAGCGACGCGATAAGAAGCTGTCGTATCGTATGAGATTTTGATGCTGGAACGATAAGCTCTGCCGAAAAACGGCGCGGCGTTATTAGTGCATTCATGTTCATAGAATACATTCGTTAATTTATCTTGAACAGCGCTTTAGTTTTTATTGGAATACACCGATAATACATAAAAAGATGTTTTGAGAGGGGTAAATATGCGTAAATCTGTTTTTTTAATGATACTTACGGGTTTTTTGGCAATTCCTGTGTTTTCCCAGAATATGCATGATTTTGTTTTACGTGCAAATGTCATTGATGGTGTAAATGGCGTTACTATTATTGGGTATCTTGGAAAAGCGAAAGAATTAATTATTCCGGCAAAAATCAATGGAATGCCGGTTACATCTATAGGCGATCAGGCGTTTATGCTGCGCGGGCTTACCTATGTTCATATTCCTGAGGGCGTAATTGTAATAGGAAAACAAGCGTTCTTTGGGAATCAGCTTAACAGTATTGAAATTCCATCTAGTGTTCGTATAATAGGCGATGCGGCATTTGACAACAATAAACTAGTGAAAGATAGTGATAAACAAAGACGAACTATCTTTTTTGAAAATCACGAGCCGGTTTCATCCAATGTAACTTCTGCTAAAGAAGTTGTGGTTGCCCCTCCTTCCGAGGTTGCAGGGAGAATTACCGTTATAGAAAAACCTATATCTCCTGTGCCGGCGTTACAGCCCGTATATCCTGTTCAAAAGACAATGCAAAACGATCTGTCTGTTGTTGAAAATCAATTTAGACAATCACAGAATTTATCTGATCAATCGCAGATTTTGCCTCTTTCACAGCAAATTCAACCTATGCAGATGCAAAGTATTCCTGCTGACCAAAACGCGCAGAATTTGCCGTTTTCACAACAGATTCAGCCTGTACAAAGTACACAAGGTTCAGCAATAAATCAGCCTGTACCGTCAGCGCCATTTGTTCAGCCGAATCAGGCTATGCAGACAGTGCAAACGGTACAAACAGTGCAAACGGTGCAGACAGTACAGCCGTCAATGAACTATACGGCGGCGGCTCCGGCGGTAAACAATTTCCAGACAAGAGAGAATTCGCCAAGCAAAGACACTGTTAAAACAGTAAACGCCGTGATTTTTGCAGGAGACGCTGACTTAAACAAGCCGCTTGAAGAAGGCAATCCCGAGATCGCAATAGTCGAAGAGACTCTACAGCCTAATCCTGATAACAATAAACAATCAACTGCGGCTGTTGATGAAAGTCCTGAATTCACTGCAATTATTGAAAAAAACTCGCTTATATCACCGTCTGCTCCGGCTTTGGGACAAGAACGGACGGTACCGGCAGGCAAGATGGTTTATATGCGTGACTTGGGGCCGCTCACAACGCCAAACGCTTATGCTTTGGAACAAAGTTCAGATTTTACTCCGCCTGTTGATCCGGGAACTTTTTATTTAAAAAACAATGGAAATGGAACAGCGACTGTGGTGGCGTATCGAGGCTACTATAATTATGTTTCAATTCCCAAAGAAATAGCGGGATTAAAAATCACGATGATAGGTCAAAACGCTTTTTATCATAACAAGTATGCGAAAATTTATATTCCAGATTCTGTTATGTATATAGGCGACGGCGCTTTTGCCGGTAATGCAATAGCAGATGTTATACTGCCGGATTCTATACGCTATATTGGATTTCAGGCTTTTGCTGGAAATGATATTAAAAGAATAACAATAGGCTCAAATGTAAGTATAAGAATCGACAGTTTTAGAAATCAGTTTTCTGATTTTTATAATATGCATGGACAGAAGAGCGGTACTTATATTTTCAACGGAAATTCATGGGCGTACGCTAATAATTTTGGTGATGTAATATACGAAAAAAAATGACCCCTATTGATTTGCCTTGCGGAACTCAGCTTGATTTTTCCGGCCCGCCGCTTGTTATGGCAGTGGTGAATTGTACGGACGATTCTTTTTACGCAGGCAGCCGTAATAAAACCATAGATGATGCTTTACGGCGGGCTTTCAAGGCGGAGCAGGACGGCGCCGCGCTAATTGATTTTGGCGCGGAGTCAACTCGTCCAGGCGCGGCATATATCAGCGCGGAGGAAGAAAAATGCCGGCTGCTTCCTGTTATTGAAAATTTTCGTAAACAATCAAGTTTGCCTGTTTCTGTAGACACACGTAAATCTGAAATAGCAAGCCTTGTTCTTGATGCCGGCGCGGATGTAATAAATGATATATCGGCTTTGGAGGATTCGCCTGAAATTGCACAGATATGCGCAAAGCATAACGCCGCTATTATTTTGATGCACAAGAAAGGTGTGCCGTCCGATATGCAGAATAAGCCATACTACAATAACGTTGTTCACGAAGTTGTGAATTATCTTGTCGGCGCGGCAAAACGGGCGGAGGCGGGCGGTATAAGTCCGCATCGAATTATTTTAGATCCGGGTATTGGATTTGGAAAAAGAACGCAAGATAATCTTGATCTTATATCCCATTTTGACATAATAGCGGCGCTTGGATATCCCACGCTTATGGCGCTTTCCCGAAAAACATTTATCGGAGATGTTACCGGACGTGATGTTCCAGAGCGTCTGGCCGGAACTATTGCGGCGAATGCCTATTCATTATTTATGGGCGCGCATATCATTCGCGTTCATGATGTTCAGGAAGCTGTTGATCTTGTAAAAATTTTTCACGCTATTTCTGAGCGAAAATAGTATAATGCGCTACTATTTTGATTGGGCGGCAACCGCAATCCCCGATGTTTTTACAAGAGAAATACCGTTTGCCAATCCATCATCAAAACATTATGAGGGCCGTATGGCAAAAGCGGTGCTTGAAGATGCCCGTGACCGCTGTGCTCACGCTTTGGGCGTAAATACTGAAAATCTTTACTGGACATCGGGCGGCACTGAATCAAACGCAATGGTTCTGTTTTCTGTAATGCGGCGGCGTTTTAAAACAAGCGGAGGCATTCTGGCAGGCGCGTCAGAACACGCTTCAATTAGATCTCAGAAGCGTATTTTTGAAGAAGCAGGAATACCATTTAATTTTATTGATATTGAAAAGACTGGAGCTATTCCGGTACAGGCATTACAAAAGGCGCTTGATAAACAAAAGAATACGTGTCTTATCACGTGTATGCACGTAAATAATGAAACAGGTGCGATAAACGATATAGCGTATTTGGCGCGCGCTGCAAAAGAAAACGCCGCAAGAAAAATTCATTTTCATTGTGATATGGTTCAATCGTTGGGGAAAATTAAATGTTCTCTTAACGATTTGGGCGTTGATTCAGCATCATTTTCTGCACATAAGCTTGGCGGTCCGCGAGGTATCGGACTTTTGTATATGAAAACACCGCTTGATATGCTAATTTGCGGCGGCGGTCAGGAACGCGGCGTACGAAGCGGAACAGAAAATGTCTACGGCGCCGCGGTATTTGCCGAATGTATCGAAAAACGGCTAAAACAAATGGATTCTTCGGCGGAATGTCGTATGGAACGGCTTATTTTGGGCTTAAAAGAAAATCCACGTTGTTTGATAATTCCCGAAGAACGGGAGGCATTAGACAAGAGATTTTCACCGTATATTTTACAAGCGGCTTTTTCAGGTATTCCGGGCGAAGTGCTTGTTCGTGTTCTTGATGACGCCGGATTTGCCATATCAACCGGCGCGGCTTGTTCGTCCGCTGATAAAAAACGTCCGGTTTTGGACGCTATGGGAATCGATATGCAAAAATCACTGGAAGCAATCCGTATATCACAAGGTTGGAGTACATCAAATTCAGATATTGCCGCGCTGCTTTCTGCGATAACAAAAATAATACAACAGTTTTAACGCTCGTGTGTTTTGTAAAAACGTTCGGTTTATCCTGTAATAACTATCTTAAAGAAAATCAGTATATATGACGATAATAGAAATATGCTGAGGAATAATATTTCGCCCCCCCCCCCCCCGTGCATCACATAATTATTCACGGCAATCTGGACAGCACATTCGGTAAAAATTACTTTGGTTTCTTTATTCGTGAAACGAATCTTTGTGGAGGATTAATATGCAAAATCGACAAAAATTTACTTTAATCGGCGTTGTCGTGCGTGGATTTATGACGGCAATTATTGCGGCGCTTGTTATTTCAGCGTGTACGGTACAGGGCGTTTCTGATGATGACACGCGAAGTACGGGGAAAAAACCCGTTGCGCCCGGCGTGGTACTCACTGCTTTTTCGGTTAAAAAACAAGACGATGCGGTAAATCTTATTTCGGACTTTTCTTCAAACGTTACTGCATATACGGTATGCGTTCCTGGCTATGCGAACCAAAATGGTATTTTTGATATATCCGCAAAAGCGCCGAATGGATTTTTAGTTGCAATGGCGGATGATGATGAAGATGATAATGACGAAAACGATACAAATGTTCAAGAATTGAGCGAAACCGGTGATTCTGTTTCAGTCAATATTGGACTAGGTGTGGAATCAAAAAAGAAAATAACCGTATCCACTGCTGACGGGTCTAAAAAAACCGTATACACGATAACATTGTTGAATAAAATAATGGCGGCTTCATCTACAGGAACAATGACATTTGACGGATCTAATGAAATTCATCAATTTCATGGTGATACGAGTAGTCAAGCGACACATACGCTTACCGTAAAGCAGGATTGTACAGGAAAACTCCTTATCGTGGCTGGCGGCGGTGGCGGCGGCGCATCAGATACAAATGACGGCGGCGGTGGCGGCGGCGCTGGCGGTCTGATATATCACGACACATATTCGTTTACAGCAGGCAATCACACGATAAAAGTCGGCAAATATGGCAACGGAGGAAATGGCGCGTGTGGCAATAAAGGCAATGATTCTCAATTTGATTCTTCTACCGTAAAAGGCGGCGGGTATGGGGGACGGGGCAACCTTACATCTGGCAACTCTTCCGGTAAAGGCGGCGCGGGCGGAAGCGGCGGCGGCGGCGGCGCGGGCGGTGGCTCAGAGACTTGTGCGGGCGGTTCGTCTGAAGCAAGCGGACAAGGGTTTGCGGGCGGTACAAGCGATACCGGTACAACCGGTGGCGGCGGCGGCGGCGCAAACAACGCCGGAACTGCGCCTAATGGCGGCGCAGGCAAGTCCTATGATATAACAGGATCAGCTTATACCTATGCGGCAGGAGGAAAAGGCGGTGTCCAAGCAGGCAGCGGTTCTGATGGTACAAACGGCGTTTCTTTTGGCGATGGCGGCGGCGGCGGCAGTCCTCCTAATAGCGGCGGTTCGGCCAAGAAAGGCGGCAATGGGCAGAGCGGCATCGTTATTGTGCGTATTCCGTATGTTGAATAAGCGCGCCGCCCATTTTTATGACAGAATGATCTCTTGTTCTTGAACATGGCCGCGCTGATTTTTTCGACCTCTCTTTTCACGCTGCTGTTATCCGGTTAGACTGGCTTATATGCGCCGGTTTATACTGGGACTAGGTTCTAACAAAGGCAATTCAGAAACGATTTTGCATAGCGCAATTGAGGAATTGCGCGTTGTCTTGCGCAATATGCGGGCGGCTTCGTTTTATAAGACAAAACCCATGCACATTGAGTCTCAACCGCTGTTTATAAATACGGCGGTTATCGGTGAGTTTGGCGAGCCGCCGTCCGTGTTGTTGGAAAGAATTCATGAAATCGAACAGCGGTTTGGGCGGGATAGAGCCAATGAAATCCGCTGGGGGCAGCGCAGTCTTGATATTGACATTCTGCTTTCGGGCGATCTTATACTGCGGGAAAACAATCTTCACATACCGCATCCTCGTCTTTGCGAGCGGCGTTTTGCGCTGGAGCCGTTACTTGAGTTGGACGAAGACGCGGTTGATCCTGTCTTAGGCGAGCCGTTGCGGTTTATCTGCCGGAGATTGCCTGATCAAGGCGTAGAAAAACTTTAGCTGCGCCGCGCTCAGCGGGGCCGCCGTCCCGGCCGTTCGCGCCGCCCTCCGGCCTGTCCGCGCGCCGTCTCGCCGAAAGCGGCCTGCCCTCCAGTCCGTGCGGGTATGCGGCGGCGGCGGTTTGAGGCCGCGCGGGCGCGGTATGGTACACGCCGCGCGCCGCGGGGCCGCCGCCGCGTCCGTCCGTGCGCATGGATTGCGCCGGATGTGAAGCCCGTTGACCTTTTTTATGCCGTTCTATACTATGGTGTCTGTTTGGGGCGCTTAGCTCAGTTGGTTAGAGCGCCACGTTTACACCGTGGATGTCAGAGGTTCGAATCCTCTAGCGCCCATGTCCTAACAAGCGTCTATCCGGTCGTCCTGCCGCCGCGCAATCAGGCCGCGCGGGCGCAGAATGAGGCCGCGCCGCCGCAGAATGAGGCCCCGCCGCCGCGCAATGAGGCCGCGCGGGCGCAGAATCAGGCCGCGCGGGCGTGTTCGTGTATCATGCCGGCGCTTTTTCAGCAAGCCGTTCCATAGCGCGAAGTTTTTTGAAGACAACGAACATCCCGATTGAGAGCGGAATGAGCGCGCCGGCGAAGGCGAGGGGGCTGGCGAAGCACAAACCAATGTATCCGAAGTATGTGGTGAGTACCAGCGCGGCGAATGTTCTCATAAACAATTCTATTATGCCTGAGACTGTCGGAATCAGCGCGTTGCCCGTCCCCTGAATTGTTTGGCGGAACGTGTACAGAAGCGCGAGCAGGACGAAGAAACATCCGATTACTTTGAGATACAGATGCGCCAGCTCAATCGAGGCCGCCGCCGCCGTCTCGTTTTCTTCGAGGAAGAAAAGCGCGGCCACTTTATCGCCGGCAAAGAAGAAAACCGCGCCGGTCAGTATCGTGAATAGGACGGCGATAACGCCGCCTTGCAGCGCGCCTGTGCGTATCCGGCTGAATTTACGCGCGCCGTAGTTCTGCGCGGCAAACGTCGTGATGGCCTGTCCGTACGATCCGAGCGGCATACCCGCGAATTGGTCGATACGCTGCCCGATGCTGAACGCCGCAACAGCTTCGTAGCCAAGCCCATTAAGCGAGAAGCTGACGGCGACTGCGCCTATCGCGATGATGCTCCATTGGAAGCCGACCGGCAGCGCGATTTTGATATGGTCGATGAATTCCTGCGCGTCCAGACGCCAGTCTTCGCGGGTTATGCGTAGCACGGGGAGCTTTTTAATAATCGCGGGGATACAAAGGAGTCCTGAGACGAGCTGGGAGATAACGGATGCGGCTGCCGCTCCTGCAACTCCCGCGTTGAGTATCAGCAGGAAGGCGTAATCAAGTACGATATTGAGGATACACGCCACAATCAGGAAATAGAGCGGCGTTTTTGAGTCGCCGACCGCGCGCATCACGTTGGAAAGCAGGTTGAACAGCAGCAGCGCGGGCATTCCCCACAGAACGATAACAAAATATACGTACGAACCTTCAAAAATGGTTTCCGGCGTGTTAAGAAGTTTCAGCAGCGGGCGCGCGGTGAGGATGCTTACAATCATCAATAGGATCGTAATGAGTACGCAGATGATAATCGAGACTACAAAACTCCTGCGCACGCCTGCAAAATCGGCTGCGCCAAAACGCTGCGCGGTAAGAATCGAAGCGCCGGAGGTGATTCCCATTAAAAATCCCAGAATAAGGAATTGAAGACTGCCCGTACTCACCACTTCCGCGATGCCCGCGGCCCCGATTATGTGGCCGACAATGTACGCGTCCGCCAAACTATAAAGCTGCTGGAAGGCGTTTCCTATAATCAGCGGAACGGCGAAAGCCAGAATCACGATTCCTGGCGTTCCTGAAGTTAAGTTTTTTGTCATTGAAGCCGGCGGCTCTCTTTACCCGCCCTCAGTATATTCGTAAACGAAGAAAGATTACAATCAGGGGGCGTTGGGGACAGTTGCCGGTTGCCGGTTATCAGTTGTCAGGGAGTTCGGGACAGGTTTCGGGTGTCGGGGGTCAGGGTTCAGGGAGTTGGGGACTGCGGGCGGACAGTCCGCTTGACAATTTCAATTCCGGTGTGAAATAATAACGCCGTACCGGGGAAATTTCAGATTTCTGATTTCAGACTTGAACGCGAAGTCTTGAGACTTGAGCCCGAAATCTGAAATCTGGAATCTGAAATCTTAAGACTTGAACGTGAAGTCTTGAGACTTGAATCCGAAATCTGAAATCTGGAATCTGAAGTCTTGAGACTTGAACGTGAAGTCTTGAGACTTGAGCCTGAAATCTGAAATCTGGAATCCGAAGTCTTGAGACTTGAACGTGAAGTCTTGAGACTTGAATCCGAAATCTGAAATCTGGAATCCGAAGTCTTGAGACTTGAACGTGAAGTCTTGAGACTTGAGCCTGAAATCTGAAATCTGGAATCCGAAATCTTCAGACTTCGGCATGGTATGGAATAAAAACGCCTCGTTCTGGGGCACAAAGGAGATATAATCTATGTCAAAGATAACGGATTGGCTGCCGCACAGCCGCGCGGGGCATTTGGTTATGGCGAAAGAATGGATGGCGGTTCTGGGCGGGAAGATTTCCACGTGGAATATTCCTTCGGATGTGATAAGCGATATTAACGCGCTGACGCAGGCTGCTGAAAGCGCCATGGGAACGGCGCAGACCGAATCAACCCGCACGCCGGTTACGACGGCGCGTTGCAGGGCCGCCTTTGAGGCGCTCACTATCAAGATGCGCGATGTTAAGCGCCGCTACTTTTTAGAACCGCCTTTGACGGACGCAGACCTCATCAGTCTCGGATTGAAGCCGCATGATTCAACGCATACGCCCAGCGGTACGCCGTCCGCTCAGGCCGCTGTCGAAACGTTTCTCACCGGCAGGCACGAGCTTGGCATCAAGCTGCATTATATTTCCGGCGATCCTGATGACAGCGCCAATAAGGGATTCCGCGTGTGGTACAGCGCGATAGCTCATAACGAGACGCCGCCCGAAAGCCCCGATGACCTGCGCCAATCGGTTTTTACCAAGCGCAGGAAAGACATCATCACGTTCAACTTTGACGACAGCGCGAAAACCGCGTACATCGCCGTCCAAATTGAAAATGACGGCAAAAAAGGGCCGTGGGGCCCGATGGAATCCGCCGTCATTCCGTAAGGGAGCGGGAAGAATGGGGAAGAGTTGTCAGTTGTCGGTTGCCGGTTGTCAGATTTCGAGGGACGGGGAGTTCAAAATGAGCTATGTCCTTCACCTTTGACCGCATATCTCGAACCGAATTCCCTGACAACTGACAACCGGTAACTGATAACTTTCCCGAACGCTCCGAACCGTGAACCCTCTATCATATTGCGCCGTCCGCTGATATAGTTACGAACTATGCCTGTCGTAACGCTTGACGCGCTTGAGCCGTTTGCATCTCAGTATCCGCTGCTTCCTGTTTGGGAAGGCCGCCCCGTAACAAAAACGCCTGTCGAGGCGTTCAAGAAATTCAAAAATGTAAGCCGCCAATGCTTCATCTTAGAGAGTCTTGAGGATAAAGAACGGTGGGGCAGGTGGACGTTTCTTGGTTTTGAGCCGAAACTTGAGTTGAGCTGCAAGAACGGCGTTTTCCGCGTGAAAAACGGAACTCAGACCGAAATGAAGATTGATAATCCCGCGCGGGAAATTGAAAAAATCCTCGCGCAATACGCAAGTCCGTCCCTGTCCGGCATTGCGGCCACCGGCCAGATTCCCGCGTTTGTTGAGGAACTTCCCCCGTTTGCCGGCGGATTTGTAGGATACTTCGCGTTCGACTTTGTGAAATACGCCGAACCTTCCCTGCGCGCGCTGTTTGAGACTGAAAACAAGCCGTCTCACTTTAAGGATTGCGACCTTATGCTCTTCGATAAGATTATCGTATGGGACAATATGAAATCGTTGTGTTATTTCATCGTCAATATAAAAACCGGCGACCTTAAAGAGAATTATAATCGCGCGCTGTCAGAAATCGAACGGCTTGAGCGTATCCTCGACACCGGCGCCGACGCATATTTACCGCCGCTGCGCATTACAAGCCCGTTTCGCGAACAAAAAAACAAGGAACAGTACTGCGAAATGGCCGTGAAAGCAAAACAGTACATCCACGAAGGCGATATTTTTCAGGCCGTGCTTTCTAACCAGCTTGAGGCCGAAGCTGAAGGCAGCTTGTTCGGCGCATACGTGCGGCTGCGCGAAGCAAATCCCTCGCCGTACATGTTCCATCTGGCCTCGTCCGAAGTTGAAATCTCCGGCGCGTCTCCTGAAACGCTCGTGCGTTTGTCTGGAAAAAACGTCTGGACGTTCCCGCTCGCCGGAACGCGGCCCCGCGGCGGCACGCCGGAAGAAGACGCCGCGCTGGAACGGGAACTGCTCGCCGACCCCAAAGAACGCGCCGAGCATACTATGCTTGTGGATTTGGGACGAAATGATATGGGCAGGCTCTGCGAGTTTAATTCCGTTACGGTCGAGAGGAGTTTTGAGATTCAACGGTTCTCCCACGTCATGCATATTGGCTCGACCGTGCGCGGGATTGTCCGCAATGATGTCCGCGCGCTTGATTGTATCGCCGCCGCGCTCCCCGCCGGCACGCTCTCAGGCGCGCCCAAGATTCGCGCAATCGAAATCATAAACGAGCTTGAAAACAGCCCGCGCGGAATCTATGGCGGCGCCATCGGATATATTGCGTTCTCCGGCGATATGGATACCTGTATCGGAATTCGTATTGCCTACAAAAAAGACGGAAGGATATTCGTGCGATCCGGCGCCGGTATCGTGGCAGACAGCGCGCCGGAAAACGAATACGAAGAATGCCGCAATAAAATGCGCGCTGTCGTTGCCGCAGTAGAGGATGCCGCCGAAAAATGATTGTACTCATCGATAACTATGACAGCTTTTCCTACAACCTTTTTCAGATGCTCGGCGGCATTTTGTTGCAGTCCAATGACGGCGCGGCATCCGTATCCGCCGCAGACAGATCCGCGCAGGCTATCGTTGTAAAGCGCAACGATGAAGTTACCTGCGCGGAGATTGAACGGCTCGCGCCGTCCCATATCGTTCTCTCGCCAGGCCCCGGCAGGCCCTCCGATGCCGGCGTTTGTGAGCAAGTAATCCGGACATTTGCCGGAAAAATTCCCATACTTGGCGTATGCCTTGGACATCAGGCCATCTGCGAAGTATACGGGGCCGCCGTTACCTATGCGGCGCGCCTCATGCACGGAAAAGCGTCCCGCATACGCCTTGATACAAGCTGCCCTCTCTTTGCAGGACTGCCCCCCGAAATCGATGCGGCGCGCTATCACTCTCTTGCTGCCGACCCGGAAACAATACCGCCTGCCCTTATCGTAACAGCGTGGACGGCAGAGAATGAGGTAATGGCCATACGCCACCGCGATTATCCGGTGTTCGGCGTTCAGTTTCACCCTGAATCAATATTGACGCCGCTGGGAAAAACAATACTGTCAAATTTCCTTGTTAATGTAACATAATTTCTTGCCGGCTTATATTCGGCTTGCGCTCTCTCAATAAACTGCCGCGTACTCTTTCCTAAATGCAGCGGTTGTTCAGCCAAACAGACCATACGGGACTGTTACCAGTTGTCAGCTTCCATGTTCGGATTACGGATTACGAACCGGAAGTCAACGGTTTATGACGGAGCTTGCGTGCGGCATGACTTTCATTATATAGTTACGTTATAATGCTTAGGTACAGCGGCAGTTGTAACTTTTATGTTTTATTTGTGTCTAAATTTAGGAAGGAGCTATTATGGATAAGACAGCAGTTCAGGTAATCGTTGCAATAATTCCCATTGTGGGTATCGTAATGGGTTCTGTGGTGGTGTTTTTTTATCTCCTTTGGAGTCATAAACGTACAACGCTTTTAATTCAAACTAAACAATATGAGCGTCCTGTATTTGATTTATTGTCTTTTAGTTTGTTTGCCGGACTGCTTCTGGCTGGCGTTGGATTTTGTCTTACGATATTCTTGTCGCTGTTCATTGGTTTGGGATTTGGACTTTTAGGCGGCATCATTCCGCTGTCAACGGGCGTTTCTCTTTTGCTGTTTTTTGTAATTAAACGCCGGTTGAAAGATTAATGTCTGCGGGCAATGAAAATAAATTTGTCCTGCCGGATATGGATGACAAATTTATTGCCGGACAAGTGCTCTCTGGACAAAAAGAGTTTTTCCGTTTGCTGGTAGAACGGCATAAAAGAGAGGTAAATGCAATGGGTATCAGCTTTTTGCGAAATGCTGATGATGCCGAAGATTTTACTCAAGAAGTGTTTCTTAAAGCGTTTCACAGTCTTGAGCAGTTTCAAGGTAAATCGAAATTTTCAACATGGCTTTACCGGATTGCCTATAATACAGCGATCAATAGTGTTAATCGCCGCAAGGATTATATGAGTCTTGCAGACAATGATGATAGGGAAGGCAGCTTCTTGACGCCTGAAGAAAGCAGCGTTAAATCTGCAGTACGGCAGTCGGTACGGCAGGCCGTTTCTGAGTTGCCGGAGAAATACCGGATATGCATAGATTTGTTTTTCTTCTACGATTGTTCGTATGAAGAAATAGAGAAAATAACCGGCAATACGGTTAATACAGTTAAATCACATGTGTTTAGGGCAAAGAAAATTTTGCGGGAAAAACTTTCTGATTTATAAGGAGTTATTTATGAACTGTAAAACGGTTTTGGAAAATTTATACAATGATGATAAAAGTTTTTTATTAAAGCTGAAAATTAAGATACATAAGGCTTTATGTCTTGACTGTGCAGATAAAGAACGCAAACTCAGAATGGCAAAGCGAATTATGCTCAATGATTTTATGCCCCCGCCTCCTGATATTACAGATCGGATTATGGCAATAATCGGTGAGGAAAAAGATTTTAAGATTGATACGGCGGCGTTTTCATTTAGAAGCTGGATTTTTACCGGAATATTTATTTTGTTGTCATTAACAAGCGTATATTTGGGCAGAGATTTTCATACAATTGTTATTAACAACGGGCTTCATTTTATTTTGCCATTAGGTATTACAATAGGCATTATAATAACCGCTTATTGCGCTGTCTTTATTGGTACGCATCTTAATGAGCTTTGTGAGAAATTTGGTTTGCATACTGAAGTCGATTTTCGTGATTCTCTTGATTAAGAGAACGCGCTGGTTATTTGCAATGCAAATGAAGTATTGTAGTCAAACTGGAACAAACCGGTGTCTTTTTCTTTATAATAATATTGGGCCGAATAAGATAAACTATTTATAAAACACGGACGACAAGTCTGTCATCCGTGTTTTATATCACCTAAAAAGGATTATTGGTAAAAGAAGGGCGCATTTTCTGCATCAAATCTGACATCCATTTTACTGGCGGATGTGCCTTTTGGCCCGTCAATTATGATTCTGGTATTCGTCAGTCCGGGAACAGAAACGCTTACCCAGTCATAATGTTTTCCGCCTATTACACCGCTTCCACTATAGCGAGGCAGCGGATGGGCTTCATCGACAAGCAGTTTTTTTCCTGTCGGTATACCTGGCAAATTCACTGTTTTATCACCTTCCCAACATAGTTTTGTATGGTTTTTGGCAACTTCTTCAATAACATATTTAACATGCATATTTACAGAAGTATCGCTCTTTCTAGAGAATGAAACTGTAAGCCACCATCTTGTATTGCGATTGTCTTTTGAATTAATATTGCTGTCTCCACCACCGATTCTGTTTGCGTTTCCGGTTTTTTCAGAAAACGATGCGGAGAAATATGAGTCGCCTATGGGCTTTCTTTCCGTTTGATCAGGAGAAATTCCGTATGTTTTATAATACTCGTTTAAGTAAGCCTGTACTTCAGCACGTTTTTGATTATCGGTTACGAACATCGGCAGTTCAATAAGTCCACCGTAATAGTTTGTCCAATACTGTGTATCTTCGTTAATTGAATGAAGCCAGTCATTGAAGTTTTCTTCTGTGTGATTTACTGACAACAAAGCTCTCTTTTTTTCATCTCCGCCTTCAATTAATATTTTCTCAAATATGGAATCTTCATCAATGTAGTCGGTTATTTGTTTGTTGTACTGATAATCTCCAGTAATAGTTCCGCCTTTACCGCTTGAGAAATTCAGACTGAGTTTTGCCATAAGCTGGGTAGCCAAATTTGTAGCGCTGCCTTTTTGCGTGCTTCTTCCACTCATGCTGTAATCAAAACGGGCGCCCCATATACCGCCAAGCATAACGTGCGTGCCATAATTGGCGACAAGCTCTTCAGGGGTATTTTTTTTAAGGTCTTCAATAAAGTCTTGACTCAGATATTTTGCGTCTCTAACCAAATTGGGTACAGGAAGAGTTACCTTTAATATTTTAGAAGGCAGTTCGAGACGAGCCGTAGCAAATGAATAATTCGTAAAATTAATTCTTCCATTTCCAAAATTATGTTTTACTTGAGCGCTGAATGTGGCTGGTCCCCATGAGCCGCTTCCCTGAATGTTCAAAGATTCAGAAAGAGATTCCTGGTATTTATTGGCGTTATTTCCGGATATAGATTCGTATACTGTAGGTGGAAGCACCTGCGTCGCATTGGCAATAAGATTGTCTGCGGTAAGTTTTTTATAGTCAAGTACTGAATGGCGAATTCCGTTGATACTCGCATATTCCCTTGTTATATCATAACCCACTCCAATAATGAGATTGCTGTCGCCTGTGGATTTCTTTTCAGGAACATCATATCGTGATAGCGCTGGCGGTTTTGTCAGTAATACATCCTCTACTGATCTATATAAATCTGTAGTAGTCGAATCACCGTCATTAGAAAAATTATCGCAACCAGCAAGAATCGGAAAAAATGCAATTACGCCGATGGCAGATAAAAGTTTTATTTTTTCTTTCATAAGTAACCTCCGAAAGAATATAGTCTTTGCATGCTATACATTTTTATGTATAGAATTTATAACAACGTTATTTTTGATCTTACAGCCGAAGCCGTAAAACTAAATCTATTATAACATTTATGATTAAAAAAAACAAATTTTATTATTAAACAATGTTTTTTATGCTGTTAGATTAAGATTTTGTTTAATCTTCTTTTTGAAAAACCTAAAATGAACCTGCCGGCTGGTATCTTGCGGTTTTTTTGTCTCTGATATAAATTGTAGCTATGAATGAGCTTTCTTATGTTTTGGTAACGCCTTATACAGTGGCCAAAAGCCGTACCGGCGGAGTTATTGCACGGCTGCTTTCAAGAGCAGGAGATTTAGAACTTGCCGGAGCGCAGATGATTGCTCCAGATGCGGAGTTTGCCGAGTCTTATGCTTCTTCGCTCAGGCAGCAAGCCAAACCGCATCCAAGCGCCCTTGCCGATTATGTTGTAAAAAATCTTTCTCCTTTTAGAGGCAAGCCGCAGCGTGCGCTTTTTCTGCTTTTTAGAGGAGAAAACGCCTGTGATAAACTTATCCGTGTATGCGGTCATTTATATCCTGAACACCGGTCCATTGATGACATTGGCGGCGAAACGATTCGTGATACATACGCCGATATAATCGTATCCAATGATCCGGAAAAATTCGATTATTTTGAACCGGCTGTTCTTACTCCGCGGAATAACAAGGATGCTTGTGATGATCTTTTAATCTTTACAAAACTTCTTAAAAATGCCCGAAATATAACTGGCAGCACAGAGCGCGCAAACGCAGGTACTTTGGAACGAACGCTGGTTATTATCAAGCCGGAGAACTGGTATTTTGCATCTGCGCGGCCTGGCGAGATTATCGATATGTTTTCGCAGACCGGGCTGAAAATAATAGGCGTAAAGGTGTTTTCGTTTACATTGGAACAAGCGTTGGAATTTTACGCGCCTGTTGAAGGCGTGTTGAAAAATAAGCTTGCGCCGATTTTTGGAATGAAAGCAAGAGAACTTCTTGAACATCATTTTTCGTTGCCGCTAAATGAAACTATCGAAAAAAATTTAGCGGAAAGTTTTGGTGCAGCATACGCTAAAGACCAATTTTATCAGATTGTTGATTTTATGTCAGGACAAAGGCCGGATCGTGCTGGCGTCCGGCCTGCGAAATGTATGGTTATCGTTTATGAGGGTGAAAATGCGGTGCAAAAAATTCGTGATGTGCTTGGGCCGACTGATCCTGCAAAAGCTCCCGCCGGAACAATAAGGCGCGAGTTCGGCAGTAATGTGATGATAAATGCCGCTCATGCATCAGACTCAACAGAGAACTTCGTCCGTGAAAAAAACATTGTTCAAATTGATGAAAACAAGGCTTTGTCCGTTATAGAAGATTACTTGAGGTAGATACTGATTGCTGATAACATAAGGCGTATAAACGAAATTGTATGCGAAACATGTCTGCGTATTGGGCGGCGGGCTGATGAAGTGCGTTTAATGGGGGTATCAAAGTTTTTTCCGCGCAGCGCTGTTGAAGAGGCAAAAACAGCAGGATTGGTGTTGTTTGGCGAAAGCCGGGTTCAGGAGGCAGAAACAAAATTTCCCGATTTAGTCGAATCAAATATTGAATTGCATCTTATCGGATCTCTTCAGCGAAATAAGGTAAAGCGCGCTTTGGCGCTTTTTAGCATGATAGAGTCTGTAGATCGAAATGAATTGATAGATGAACTTGGAAAATTGACAGCGGAACAAGAGAAAACTTTGAAGGTTTTATTAGAGTTAAATTCCGGTGAAGTTCAGAAAGCTGGTTTTCGCAGCGAGCCGGAGCTTTTTGAAGCGATGGAGAAAATTGCTTTGTATAGAGGACTTAACGTTTGCGGACTTATGACTATAGCGCCAAATACTGAAGATAAAAAAATAGTACGAAAAGCTTTTCGCAGACTTGCCATAATACGGCAAAAAATTGCCAAAGATTTTCCTCAATATGATTTTTCAATACTGTCTATGGGAATGTCTGGCGATTATACTATTGCTATTGAAGAAGGTTCTACTTTAATACGTGTCGGTACAGCGATTTTTGGAGAACGTTTTTAATCAAGATGAAGCAATTATTGATTCTTTTTTTTATAGTTGTATTTTTTCTGATTGAGAATATGCCGTCTTGTGCACAAGCTGCGCCTTCTAGTGAAGATGCGGCCAAAACGGAGACTTCCTTTGAGTTTCCACAGTGGGCAAAAGATATCCGGCGCGCTGATGTAATAAGCTTTGGCGTATTTCCTTTTGCATGGTTTGTAACGTCAATAATCATAGATTTAGACCGTGCATCCAAACAAAACTGGAACGCCGACTACAGGCCATGGCCGGCAGCTTCGCAGACGCCTGTTCCGTGGACTAATGATGAATATTTTCGTGCTATAGCTGCTGCAAGCTGTATAGCTGTTGCCGTGGCTATAACAGATCATATCATAATTAAAATAAAGCGTAAGAAAAAACGGGAACAAGAATTTAAACCGGATCCGCCTATAATACGACGAATACAGTACGGTTCCAGCGGTGAACAAGAAATTTCTCCTGATTCAAACGCAGAATATAAAATAACTCCGCCGGAAAACGGGCAGGTCAAGGGCGGCGGTTGATTTGCCTGAATGCCGCGGTTTTGTTGATAGTATTGATGGTGGCTGCCTTCGCTTTGACCGTTATATTGCCAATAAAGCGAATATACCGACTCGTTCTCAGCTTAAAGTGCGAAATGCACAGGCAGTTATAAACAGTAAACCAGTTAAATTGTCTTTCCCTGTGAAATTCGGAGATGTTTTTGAACTTCATTGGGACGATGCGCCGCTGCAAAATATCCTGCCGGAAAACATTGATCTTAAAACGCTTTACGAAGATGATAAAGTAATTGTTGTTAATAAACCACAGGGAATGGTTGTTCATCCAGCGGCGGGAAATTGGAGCGGCACTCTTGTTAATGCGCTATTAGGCCGTTGCGCCGGACGTAATAATTGCGGCGGCGTTCATACGGAAAACAGCCGTCCATTTATTGTACATCGTTTGGATAAAGATACATCCGGCGTTATTATAGCAGCATGGGATGCCGCCGCGCTTGCTTTTTTACAAGAGCAATTCAAGGCGCGGACCGTAAAAAAAACATATATCGCAATAACAAGGGGCGCGCCGCGTGAAAAAAAAGGCCTTGTTTCAACCAAAATTATCCGTGATTCTAAAAATCGTAAACGGTTTACCGTCTCTGATGTAAAAGGGCGTTCTTCTATAACGCGCTACCAGATAAAATCATTATTGACGATGCCAGACGGCGCTGTTTATGCATTATTGTTATTACATCCTGCAACAGGTAGAACGCATCAAATTCGTGTCCATTTGAAACATCTCGGCTGTCCGGTACTAGGCGACCCTCTATATGGGACTAGGGACAAGCGTTTTCCTGATGCGACGCTTGCCTTGCATGCGCTAAAGCTTTCTATTGTTTTACCAGGAGATAAAAAAATCAGCGTATTCAGAGCGCCCGTTCCTAAAAGATTTTTTGTCCCGCACGGGTTGATAAATAGGACGTCTATTTATGATGAAATTAATAATCAGGTAACATAATACGGCATCCGGTTCATTTTGCCGAAAACCCAGCTTCTTTGATTTTTTGAATTTCATCCCGTATTACTGCAGCCTTTTCAAATTCAAGATTTTTTGCATATTCAATCATTTCGGCATTAAGAGCAGCAATCAATTTTTTACGCTGTGCCGGAATAAGGATATTATATGATCGCTTGATTACATCGATTGACGTTTCAGCAGCTTCTTTTTCTTCTGTAATATGACGTTCAAGGATATTTTCAATAGCTTTTTTTACAGTCATTGGAGTTATACCATGCTCTTTGTTAAAAGCTATTTGAATTTCACGGCGGCGATTTGTTTCATCAATAGCGGATTTCATTGCATCGCTCATTCTATCGGCATACATAATAACCTTGCCGGCAGCATTGCGAGCTGCGCGGCCTATAATCTGGACAAGGCTTGTGACCGAACGTAGAAAACCTATCTTGTCAGCGTCAAGTATAGCGATAAATGATACTTCTGGCAGATCAATGCCTTCACGTAAAAGATTGATGCCGACAAGAACATCGAATTCGCCCTGCCGCAGCCCAGTTAAAATTTCAACGCGCTCAATAGTTTCAACTTCGCTGTGAATATAGCGTACTTTAAGGCCAAGTCCGGAAAGATAATCGGTGAGATCTTCGGCCATTTTTTTTGTAAGCGTAAGTATCAGTGAACGTTCACCGGCTTTGACGCGCGTACGCACCTCGGCGTAAATATCTTCCATTTGTCCTTCGCTAGGACGCACATCGATTTCAGGATCAAGAAGTCCGGTAGGCCGGATAAGCTGTTCGGCAACGCAAACACTTTGTTTAATTTCGGTTTCGCCAGGCGTTGCAGATACAAAAATAGTCGAACTAAGCAGTTCATAAAACTCATCGATACGAAGCGGCCGGTTGTCCAGCGCACAGGGCAGGCGAAATCCATAATCAACGAGGTTTTGCTTGCGGCTGCGGTCTCCTGCAAACATTGCGCCAATTTGGGGTAAGCTTACATGGCTTTCATCAATAAAAGTGAGGTGATCTTTGGGGAAATAGTCGACAAGCGTGTCAGGACGGTCCCCGGCCTGTCTTCCGGCGAGCAATGACGAATAATTCTCAATGCCAGAGCAGTACCCCATTTCTTTAAGCATTTCAATATCATATTCTACTCGTGTTTTGAGGCGTTCTGATTCCATGATTTTTCCTGCGGATTTTAATTCGGCAAACCGCTCAGCAAGTTCGGATTCGATGCGGGGTATCGCATTATCTATAAGAGATTGCGGCATCACAAATTGTTTGGCCGGATAAATTAGTGCATGATCGAGTTCCTCGAATAATTCGCCGGATACCGGATTAAAACGCCGGATACGTGTTACGGTTTCCCAGTCAAGATCAATACGATAAGCATCTTCAAGATATGCGGGAAAGATTTCGAGCGTATCGCCGCGCCTGCGAAAATGCCCGCGTTCCAGTACGGCATCATTACGTTCGTATTGCAATTCGACAAAACGGCGTATCAAAATATCAATATCGAGTGTATCGCCGCATGAAAATGTCGCAGTCATTTTTTTGTAAATATCCGGCGTAGCAAGTCCATAAATACACGAAACAGTCGCTACGATAATTACATCTTCTCGTTCCATTAAACTTCGTGTTGCTGAAAGGCGCATTCGCTCTATTCCGTCATTTATTGAAGCATCTTTTTCAATGTAAAGATCGCGGGCAGCAACATACGCTTCCGGTTGATAGTAGTCATAGTATGATACATAATATTCAACGGCATTATGCGGGAAGAAATTTTTGAACTCACGATAAAGCTGCGCGGAAAGAGTTTTGTTGTGGCTGATAATAAGCGTGGGCTTTTGCACAGCCTCAATAATTTTTGCCATTGTAAATGTTTTTCCAGAACCGGTAACTCCTTTAAGCGTCTGAAATTTATCGCCGTGAAAAATTCCACCGGCAAGCAATTCAATAGCTTTGCCTTGATCACCCGCTGGTTCAAATGGAGATTTTACCTTAAATTTCCTCATATATGCAGTGTAACAAATGCAGCATAATAGCGCTAGTATTCTATATGGCATAGAACATTTGATGACTAAATACAATAGCTTATAGATTCATAGCTAATCATAGAATGTAAAACAGGATTTGATTTTACAACACGTAGACGGTTCTTTTTTTTTACAATTTTTATAAAATTATTATTAGACACTTTTTTAATGGAGAACTTTTTATGAAAAAAAATAATTTTACAACTATAAAACTTGCTAAAGGTGAAATGAATATATATGATTTTGGCGAATTAAAACTTCATCTTTACAAAACAAATGATGCTTTTACCGATGTAGTCTTATTACTGCAAAAAAAGAATAATCTCATTGCAATTGAGCAGCCTAATTTTGTTGATAACATAAAAGAACTGACTCAATACATAAAAGACATTGGTGGTATTTTCAAAGGAAAAATTCTTGCGTATCATAATTCCGGCACATCATTTTTTCCTGCCGATCCAGTTTACAGTACAAAAAATGCAGAAGATTATGCAGTCAATGGCGGCGGTAAAATTCTTGTAGATAATTTTGTAAAAAATTTTGGCAGTCAGTTTGATGGTTCATTATGTAAAATTACAAACTACATTGATTCTGATCATATAATAATAGATGGTATCGAAATGAAAATTATCAAAACACCAGAAGCATTTGATATTGAATTTCCTGAAATCAATTCAATTTATATACATATTCTTGGACATGACTGCCATTCAATTATACCTAACGAAGCAGGCTTAAATGCGATTATAATACAGCTTAAAAAACTTATTCAGGCAAACTACGATTTAATATTTACATCTCATTATCCAGCGGAAAATATAGAAGACGTAAAAACAAAGATCGCGTATCTTGAATATGCTCGCGAGGCAGCAGTACAGTCTAAATCCGCTGAAGAATTTAGATCAAAAATGAAAAAGAAATATAGTGAATATAGCGGCGATTATTATCTTAATATGACATCTGAATTTTTATTTCCTGTTAAATAACTATATAAGACGGGATTTCTAAAATCCCGTTCATAAAAATTTTAGCCCTGTTGTTCTTTGCAATAGAGACTGAATTATAGTGTTCTTATTCCGCCTGCGCTGAAAAAAGATTTTCTTGCACCGATTTGGCCGTTTCCGCCGGAGTTTGGCCATTGTTCCACATATTTTCAAGTTCTATTTTGAAAATGTTCGCAGCTTTTATTGTATCAGGGAAAACATCAACATCAAAAATTACATTAGAACCGCTGTATAGTATACCGGCTTTTTTGTAAATTGGATCTCCTGAAGAGCTGTGTGTAGAATTAGTTCGGTTGCCCGGAATAGACCATGATGCGGCGGCAAGTGCACCACGTTTTTTTTTGATAAATTCTGCAAACTGGAGTACCGCATCATTTTTAGTGGATGAAGATAAAACGCCAATGTTTAGCGAGGTTATGTTAAATACTGGTTTTCCCAAATAATCTGCAGGAGCGGGTATTGTGGTAATGCTAAAATTAAGTTCCGGCACAGTTTCTTTAATAAATTGAATATCGACAGAACTTCCAATAAAAAACAAGCATTTACCTGATATAAAATCATAAAGTTTATCTTCGTTTGTTTTTTCAAAGTTGCCGCTGATAATTTTTTCATCATAAAGCTGCTTGAGGAATAAAAATGTTTCAACGGATACTTTAGATGTCCATATATCTTTGGCGGTCTCCGGCTTTATTCCTGCCGCCCAGAACCACGGCAGTATATCCTGAAAAACGTTACTGGAAACCGGCATACCGCTCAGATTTTCGTGTTTTTCCAGTGCTAATTTTGCCGCAGCGATAAAGTCTTCTCGAGTTTTCGGCGGGCGATCAAGATTGCACTCCTTTAATAAATCAATATTATAAAACAAAGGATTAATGGATACGGTTATCTCGGTAGTATGTTCAATATTATGATGAAATTTTGTTTCAATGTATTTAGGTGTTTCAAAACTGATAATATCAGCGTTATTATCAGTATACTTAACTATTGCATAAGGATTATTTGTCTGAAATTCAGTTATAACAGAATTAAGTTCATTTTTATAACTCTGATTAATTCTGTTTTGCGAAAATATGATTTTTGTTTTAGTTAAGCGAAATGCGTTTTTTGGCAAGAAAACAATTCCGGTAAAAAATACCGCAATAGCTATAAAAAAAATCTTTTTGTCAGACAGCGTGAATTTGGGTGTTTTGAATTTACATCGCTGAAAAAACATTTTGAATTTCTTGCCATTAGGCAATAAAAATTTAAGTATTCTGAATTTGCATTGCTGAAAAACCTCTTTGAATCTGTTTTTATCAGGCGCTATAAATTTGGGCATTTTGAATTTGGGAAACCTGTAGACCATATCAGAATTTCGGCATATACTAGTTATAATGATAGGGTTTTTAATTAAAAAATGTTTTTTTGATATGTGGGATAATATGTTCAAAATAGGCGCATTGAATTTAGGATTCCTTGCGTCCTTGTCATTCCCATTACTTTTGCCATTTGCTCTGCCAAATATTTTAAGCCTGAAAATCATTATAACAGTAATTGGCGTACTCTGGTGCTTTGTATATCTTGCCGCGTCTGCGCTTAGTCTAAAAAGAATATCAGATTACAGCAACTTTTCTTTTTTGGATTTGTTGACAAATTTTGCCGCCGCAGTCCCGTGCGGTAGTGTGGCATGCGTTATTTTTTTTATTATTATCGCGTTATTGCGTTTTGTAATTCCATTTTATATATTGATGGGCAATTGGGCCGGACTTTTAATCGCGTCTTTTGTTTTTTGGTTTTTTCTTATGATTCCGCCCGCGCTTCAATTCATTTTTGCGGCGTATGCACGCTTAAATGGGAATATAGCAAAAAAAATAAAAAAATGTTTTATTATTTTTTTTGATAATTCGTTCTTTTGTGTATGTGTAATGCTGATATGTATAATTTTTTTTGCTATATCGTCTTTGACAATGTTTTTGTTTCCAGGTCCTGTTGGCATCGTGTTGTTTCTTGATGAAGCGCTACGTCTTAGGCTCTTAAAATACGATTGGCTCGAATCAAATCCATGCGTAAAAAATCATAAAGGACTGAAAATTCCTTGGGACGAACTGCTTGAAGAAGAGCGCGAAAATACAGGGTCGCGTACAATCCGTAACTTTATATTTCCATGGAAAGATTGACGCAGAGGCAGAATAGCAGGATAATGCAATTTAGGATTTTGATATGTTAGAGAATTTAACTGGAAAAGTTCAGGACGCGCTCAAGTTTATAGGCGGTAAATCAAGCATCAGTGAAAAAAATATTGCGGATGCTGTTGAATCAATAAAAATTGCGCTGCTTGAAGCTGATGTCAATCTTCGTGTTGTACGGCGTTTTGTTAATTCAACAATAGAAGAGGCGCAAGGAGCGAAGGTTCTTCGTGCGATCGATCCCGGTCAGCAATTTATTAAAATTTTAAATGATAAATTAGTTTCATATCTTGGTGATGACAAGCAGGATTTACAGCTTAAAGGTCCCGATACGATATCCGTAATACTTCTGCTGGGTTTACAAGGTTCTGGAAAAACAACAAGTTCGGCAAAACTTGCCGCAATGCTAAAAAAAGAAGGCCGTAAACCAATGCTTGTAGCCTGTGATCTTGTGCGTCCAGCGGCGGTCGAACAACTTGCTGTGCTTGGAGAACAAATTGACGTTCCCGTCTACCGGGAAAACGGCGCGAAAAATAGTGAAGCTGTTTTTAAAAATAGCCTTGTCTTTGCACAGAAAAATATGATTGACACAATGATAATTGATACAACAGGCCGAATGCAAATAGACGAATCTATGATGGTGGAACTTGAGCGCCTTAAAAAAACCGCAAACCCTGATGAACTATTGCTTGTTGCTGACAGTATGACAGGTCAATCAGCTGTAGATATTGCCAAAACTTTTGACGAAAAAATTGGATTAACCGGCGTTATTCTTACTAAATTTGACTCTGATGCGCGTGGCGGCGCGGCGCTTTCATTAAAAACAGTTACCGGAAAGCCGCTCAAGTTCATTGGTACTGGTGAGAAAATTGAAAATTTTGAAGTTTTTCATCCAAAACGCATTGCCTCCCGTATCCTTGGAATGGGAGATATTGTAAGTCTTGTTGAAAAAGCCCAAGAAGTTATTGATAAGCAGGAAGCTGTCAAACTTCAAGAAAAAATGGCTAAAGAAAATTTCACTTTGGAAGACTATCTTTCCCAGCTTAAGGCAGTAAAAAAAATGGGTTCACTATCTTCTGTGATTGAGATGCTTCCTGGAATGAGCGGTCAGATCAATGAAGACGATATAGAAAAAGCTGAATTTAAACAACATGAAGCAATTATATTATCGATGACGCGAAAAGAACGGGCAAATTATATGATAATCGGGCCGTCCCGCCGGACGCGGATTGCCCGCGGTTCTGGAACTTCGGTTGCAGAGGTAGGCCGTCTGCTCAAAAAATTTGAAAAAATGCGTACAATGTTAAAGAAAATGTCAAAAATCAGCAAAAATCCCGTCGCCGCACAAGCAATGTTTTCTCAGTTTGGCAAATAATTAAAATAACTACAGTATCCTGCGTTGTGAACGCCGCAGCAGTCGTGATTATCAAAGGCGTTCATGGTATTTTTGAGCCAGATCCATCAGTTTTTCACGATTGTTCATTGCCGGATCTTCTAAAACGGCTTCAAAAAGCTTTTTAAGAATAACGCCAAGCCGTTTTCCAGATGGAATTCCTTGTTGAATAATATCTTTACCGTTTATTGCAAGATCTTTTAATGAAAACGCACTACTTTTTTCACGGACTTTTTCAATACGTTCCTGAAACATTGTTAAAAAGTCCGGCGGCGGCGAAACTCCAGTTAATCCGTACGTATCTGCAGCGCGTAATTCAAATAGATCGTCAAGACTATTTTCTCCTACACGAATAAGAAACCGGCGTACAGCGGCATCGCTCCATATATCTTCATAATGAAACATGTGTTCTTCGATAAGATGAACAACGTTATCTATGAGTGAATTAGGAAAGCGCAGACGAAACATAAGCGTACGGGTAAGTTTTGCCGACACCTGTTCATGACTATAAAACGTCCAAATTCCGTTCTGGCCGGATTTTGCCGTCTGTGGTTTGCCTATATCGTGAAACAGCGCGGCAAGCCGTACTGTCTTGTTTGAATTATGCGCCGCTGCATAAGAACACGCAAGTAATGAATGCGTAAATACATCGAAATGATGATATCCTTTTTGTTCAACGCCCGCGCAAGCGGCTAGTTCCGGTAAAATTAATGAAAGAAGACCTGTTTCTTTCATAAGATGCAACGCTATTTCAGGGCTTTTAGACATGATTATTTTTTCAAATTCGTCACGAATTCTTTCCGGCGAGACTTTTGATGTTACATCCAGCCGCTGCGGTATTGCTGACAGAAGCTCTTTGTCCAGCGAAAAGCCTAGTACTGATGCAAACCGGAGCGCCCGCATTGGCCGCAGGCCGTCTTCTGCAAACCGGTCAAGAGGCAAGCCGACACAGCGGATAATTTTTTTCTTTATATCTGTAATTCCCTTGAATAGATCAAAAATACGGCCTGATGGCAGTTCAACGCCAATTGCATTCATTGTAAAATCACGGCGTGAAAGATCTTCTTCTATGCTTGAAATAAATTTGATTGTATCAGGCCGTCTTCCATCGGTGTAATTTGATTCTGTTCTGAATGTTGTAACTTCAACAGAATATCCTTTAAAGCGTACTGTTACTGTGCCGTGTTTTATACCTGTTGGTATTACATGAGTAAACATTACGCTGACTTCGGAGGCAAGCGCATCTGTTGCAATGTCCCAGTCTGAGGCGGGTTTCCCGCGTATAATGTCGCGTACTGCGCCGCCGACCAAAAACGCTTTCTTGTTATGCCGCTGAAAAACCGCCGCAATTTCTTTAAGAGGCGCGGGGATATTGATTTTTTTAGGATGAAAAAAAAATATCATTTCAACGTTTTCTTTAATTTGAATGCCGGACAATGCAGACCAGTCGCGCTTAGAACATCGGCTGAAGGCATGGTTTTCGACTTTATCTCAAATATTGAACACGAACGCGGGAATGAGTTATCCCAGCTTACTTTAAAATAGTCGCATTTTAAGCAGTCTGGTACGCGTTTAGGCCGGACAGTATCATCGTTATTGCCTATAACAATATTTATCATACATAAATTTATAAATCATGTTGAAATCCTATACAAGTCCAAGTGTCGCCAGCATAATTGCTTTTATGGTGTGTTTACGGTTTTCCGCTTCATCCCAAACAAGACTTTGCGGACCGTCAATAATATCGGCGCTTACTTCCTCACCTCGTATGGCGGGAAGACAATGCAGAAATATACAGCGGGAATTTTCAGTTTTTTCAAAAAGTTTATTGTTTACCTGATACGGTTTCAGCAGCCTTATGCGTTCGGTTTTTTCCGCTTCTTCACCCATTGATGTCCATACGTCAGTATAGAGCGCATCGGCGCCGGAAACTGCGTTTATATCGCTGGTAATTTCACATGAGCCGCCGGATTTTAGCCAGAGCGGAGCGCAAGCCTCAAGAAGTTCGCTGTCGGGCGAGAGCGCGTTTGGACAAATGATTGTAATCTTTACGCCAAGCTTTGCGGAAATCACGATAAGCGAACGGGCTACATTATTTCTGCCGTCTCCCACAAAACAAAGTTTGCGTCCGGCGCAGTTTCCAAAATGTTCTTCGATAGTCATCATATCGGCGAGCGCCTGCGTTGGATGAAAAATATCGGTAAGGCCGTTGTAAACGGGAACGCCGGAATAACGCGCCAGCGTTTCCGCAGTAGACTGCTTAAAACCCCGAAATTCAATGGCGCTGAACATCCTGCCTAAGACACGCGCCGTATCTTCGATAGTCTCTTTTGCGCCGAGTTGAATATCGTCTGTTGAAAGAAAAACCGCATTCCCGTCTTCTTCACCGATTGCCGATTCAAACGCGCAGCGGGTTCGTGTAGAGCGCTTTTCAAAAAGCAGCGCAACGCTTATTCCGGCAAACCGCTTGTTTCGTACCGCTTTTTCGGTTTTTACTTGTTTAGACAAATCCAGCAAATAGTTGATTTCTTCGCCGGTAAAATCAAGCCATGTTAAAACTGAGCGTCCTTTAAGGTTCACTGACATTATTCCGCTCCGCTTCTGGATAATTTCAGCGAACCGCTTATATCATTTGTAGTTTCTTGGACGCGATGCGCGCTGTCCAGCACCTTATGAGATATGCCTTCAAGGTCATGCACGACTTTTTTGATGGTTACGCTTTCTCCGTGGATTCCTTCAGAGCCGCGCCGGACTTCTTCCGCCGCGCTGCGCAATGATTCCAGCGAAAGAAGTATCTGTTCGCTGTGCTGAACCTGCGAGGCCACTACATCGTTTGCCCGTGCGCAGGATGAACTCATGTCCGCAACTTCAGTAAACATGTGTTCCATCATTGTTACTGTTTTATTGGAGACTTTTTGTATTCGTTCTATGCTTGCGCGCATTGTTTTTATTTCATTTGAGATGGAGATAGATTCCTTGCTTGATGACTCCGCAAGACTGCGCACTTCATCGGCGACAACGGCGAAGCCTTTTCCGGCTTCGCCCGCGTGCGCGGCTTCAATCGCCGCGTTCATTGCCAGCAGATTTGTCTGCGCCGCTATTTTCACCAGCGTTGAATTTGCCGACTCAAGAATGCTTGATTGACTGGCAAGAACGGAAAGCTCTTCGGTAAGCGTTTTCAGCATTTGCCGGCCTTCTTCCGATGAGCTGCCGAGTTTTCCCGTAGACCCTTGTACTTCAAGCACAACACTGCGGACTTCTTCGATTTTTCTTACGACGTCTTCCACAGACTGCGATGATTCCGTAATAGTGCGCGACTGCGTTTCTATGGCTCTTTCCAGCGCATCTATCTCTGAAACGATTTTATCCACTGCATCCGTAGTTTGTTTCATTGATAGCTGCTGGGCGTTGGCGGTGTGTTCCATTGAATCCATGCTGTTTATAATTGTAGCGAAACCATCGGACGAGGCGTCTATCTTTGCGTGAAGGTCTTTTACAATGCCGGCGTTCTTTTTCGATTCATGGCCGATGTCGTTGAGGGCTTTCTGCATGTTATCGCGTATGGTAAACAGGGCGGTTTGAATGTCGCCGATTTCATCGCGCCGTTTCTTTTTGAACGCGATGTTAAAGTTCATGTTGGACAGCGATAGCGCCACTGCGACAGCTTCTTTTATGGGCTTAATCAGCGACAACGCAACGAAGCATCCTATTACGATTACGATAATTCCTGCGAGCGCGCTTAACAAAATTGAGCTGAGTGCGATAGCGTCAATTTCCGTAAAGACGCTGGCTGTAGGTATCAGGGTAACAAGATACCAGTTTGTGCTGGGAATGAACGTGGAGAACGCCAAATGGTTTTTGTCCATGTGATAGAAATCGTTTTCCGTTTCAAGGATTTGACTCCGGTACGGTTCGAGGTCATTTTCCTTAAAGAAATCTTTTTTCAGAACGGCGTTCGGGTCCGGGTTTGTAACAAACAAGCCTTCTTTATTGATGAAATAACTTTCTTGTCCGGCAAATGCTGAAGAAGCCGAAATCAAATTGTCAAGAAAGCCGATTAAAACATTGCCGGCGATAACGCCGGTATCGTGAAATTGTTCGTCATAAACGTTGACGGAGATGGCGCAGGTAAGTTTTCCGCTGGTTGCTCCAATATACGGCGTAGAAAAAGAGACGAGGCCGTTTTTTTCTTTTGCGCCGGTGTACCAGTTTCGTATCGTATTGTCCCACGAAGGGTCTGGAATGAAGCCCGTATCAAATACCGTGTAGCCGCCTGGTTTGTTCCAGACTTCGTTACCGCTGCAATAGATAAGTTCTATATCGGATTGGGTCTTTTTGATGTTTGAGAACAGGCGGCGTATTGCTTCTTCGTTGGGGGGCGACTCGTTCATAAGAGGCGCGGCAGACGCGGCGGTCTGCTTAACCAGCGCCGCCCAAAGCGTACATTTATCTTCGACAACATCACGGAGGCGCAGGACGCGCTCTGTTATTTCCAGTTCAAGCGTATGAGAAGAAAACGCCTTGAATCTCACAAGGAATAATGCCGAAACCAATGTCGTAACAATCAGTATCCCGCCGACGACCACTCCTATAAAAAGGGTGCTAAAAGATGAACCTTTCTTTTTTGTATTTTTCTTTGTGTTTTTCATGTACGCGCTCCGTATAAACAATTTTTTTACCGAAGTATTGCGTATTTTAAGGAATCTGTCAACATTCTCCCCCCCCCCCCGCGTTTTTGGGTTGTTTTATACAACACAAAGTTTTTTTGCGGTATTTGTAAAGAGGAAGGAGGAAGTTTCGGGCGCCGGGGATCAGATTTCGGATTTCAGATTTCAAATTTCTGATTCAGGAGAACCGGAACGGATTTCGCTGTCCGCCGGCCACTGTCTTCAAAGGCCGCTATGCCGCAGACGAGGGACAGCGGATGATTTTCTATATATAGAATTCTATTTTCTATAGACAGTAAATGATTTTCTATAGACAGAATTCTATTTTCCGGTTAAAGAATATGACAGATTGTTTGAAGCGCGCCGCATCCGGCAGTCCGCCGGTTTCCCCCTGTCCCCTGCATCCTCTTTTCAATATTGAAAAAAATCAAGATTTAAGCTACTATATAGTGTAGCGGCAATACGCGCTTCACTATTTCTTATAAATGGCCGCGCGTTATGCGCTGAATATGGAGATTTAACCTATGAAACGAACAATCATAACGATTGATGAGACTCTTTGTAACGGATGCGGCGCCTGCATAGAAGGATGTCATGAAGGCGCGCTGCAATTAATAGACGGCAAGGCCCGCGTCATAAACGAAGCCTTTTGCGACGGACTGGGCGCATGTATCGGCGAGTGTCCCTTAGGCGCTATCGAGGTCAAAGAAAAAGACGCCGAACCCTACGATGAACGCGCCGTCATGGAACGGCTTGCGTCAAAGGGCGAAAAGACAATAAAAGCCCATTTGCGGCATCTAAAAGACCATAACGAAACTGCGTATTATGAGCAGGGACTACAGTATCTACAGGAACGAGGCATATCCATCGATATCTCGGATGACGAATGCGCCTGCGTAGGCGCGGACGGCGGAGAATGCGGCGCGGACGGCGGCTGCGGATGCAACGGCGGCGCCGCCGGCGGTCTGAACGGCGCCTGCGGATGTCCGGGCGGCAGGGAAATGACCTTTAACCGCGCGGACGGCGGTAAAAACGGCGCGGCGGGCGGCGCGGACGGGGACGGCGTACCGCCCGCGCCGCCGAATTCAGGGCTGGAACACTGGCCGATACAACTGCATTTGGCAAGTTCACAGGCGGCGTACTTCAAAGGAGCGGACGTTATCCTTGCCGCAGATTGTTCGGCGTACGCCTTTGCCGGTTTTCACAACCGCTTTCTAAAAGGAAATGCGCTCGCTATCGCCTGCCCGAAATTAGACTCCGAAATAAAATCGTATGTTGAAAAAATTACCGCGCTTATCGACTTTTCCGCCATCAATACGCTTACGGTTATCATCATGGAAGTCCCCTGCTGCAACGGCTTGCTTCATATAGCGCAGCAGGCAATGGCAAACGCCCGCCGGAAAATCCCCCTGAAGAAAATTACGCTTGGATTGCAAGGCGCTGTTCTTGCGGACGAATGGCTTTCATAAAAAAATAACGCGCTGATACATCATAATCCCCGCCCCGCCTGTACAAACCGCGCCGCCGGCGTGCCGTCTGCGCGGCGCGGGCTTGCGCGGGCCTACGCGGGCTTGAAATTTCGCGCCCTCCGCTGTTGTTTAATTGACGGATAGTTACAAATAGTGTAGGATTATCAGCCGATAGTCTTTTGGGTAACTTGAGGAGGATTTTTATGAAACTTGCAAGGATTGACCGATTTTCTGCGGTCTGCATGGGATTGACGGGACTGTTTTCCGTCCTAAGAATCATCGTTCGATTATTTAAGTAGTTTTTCTGTGCCCAGAAATCGCGGATTTGTTGTCTATGTTCAAACGGCTGTCCCGCCCAAAATAACGTACAGAGAAAAACAATCTGAACCGCCTGAAATATATGAAGATAGTTCCCCCTACAGACGCCACCTTCCTCTGTAAAACTTTTATAGGCGCAAAGTCTTTTGCAATGGGAGGCGGGCAGGCGGTATGGCCTGTATTTGCCGGAATTCGCACCGTGCTTATCAGCGGA
>JAITHJ010000029.1 GCA_031280035.1 Spirochaetaceae bacterium
TCGTCAAAATCATCATCGTCTTCTTCCTCATAAGACGCGCACCGAACAGGCTCAAAAAACATTCGAAGAAAAATCCACCTTATCGAACGTTCATCTCCGGCGTAATTTTGAAACATAATCCTCTCCACAAAAATAAGATCATCAAACTCACGGCGTTTCCACCGTCTCTACTACTCTAAGGGACAACTCGTCCCTTGTCAACAATTTCGGCACATTTTCACTGTTTTTGCATATCAATTTGATAAAAACCGCACGGGGAGTCTTCCGCTACCCCCGCCCAACACTGGCGCGCGAAACATGGAATTGCTAGAACCGCACCAGATCGCCTTTTTCGAATGAGGATTTGCAGGCGGAGGCGATTTCGGAGACCCGCGTGCCGTCGTAGACGCTTACTTCGGGCTTCCTTCCTTCGCGGATGCAACTGACAAACTCTGTTAGCTCAGCGGCAAACGCGGCTTCAAAGCGCTCCAAAAAGTTCTCGTGGCATTCATGCCTTACCCCGTGCGAATCCAGTACTTCGACGAGATTCTTTTGCGGCACCGACGCGATGCGGAGTATCCCTTTCGTGCCGATAATCTCAGTTTCGACGTTATAGCCGTGAGGCGCCGTCCGTCCGGCAAAGAGAAACGCCATACAGTCATTTTTGAACTTCATAAGGCAGGATACATTATCCCCGTCGGCATAGACGCCAAACTCAGGATGCGCGTAACAGCCGCCTATCGCGTAGACCGTCTCCGGCTCCGAGCCGCTAAACCAGCGGGCAAGGTCGATGTCGTGCACGCACATATCAAGAAACTCGCCGCCTGAATGCGGCGCGAACGCGATCGCCCCCGCGATAAACTTCTCTGGATCTTGGCTGTATGCGCGGAACAAAACAGGCTTTCCTATCTCACCGGCAGCCACTTTGTCGTGCGCCCAGCGGTATGAGGCGTCAAAGCGCCGCATAAACCCAAGCATAAACACCTTGTCCGGGTGCGCCTTCACCGCTTTTTCCGCTTTTTTGCACTCGGCGACCGTCGTCCCCAGCGGCTTTTCGGAAAAAACATGCTTCCCCGCCTCAAGCGCCGCCGCAATCTGCCCGGTATGCAGCGCAGACGGCGAGACGAGAACCACCGCGTCTATATCCTTGTCGGCAAGCAGCGCCTCATACGAGCTATACCGCTTAGAAACGCCCAGCCGCTCCCCCGTCTCCCGCAGCGCGCCGGCGTTGACGTCGCAAATCGCGTCAAGCCGCGCGTTCCGAATGGCGTGCGCGATGTTTTCCGCATGACGGAGCCCCAAACGTCCAAGCCCCACCGACCCAATACGAACAATATCCATATCCACTCCTTTGGGCGCGGTTTTTCGCGCCAAAGCCTCGCCATACACTCCTCAGGGGCCGCCCGGCCTCCGCCCCGCTCCCCGCGATTTTAGGCCGGGGTAAACGTAAGGCGTTCTTTCAAGCCGTCGCGCTCAATGTCAAAAATGACCGCGCCGCCCGCCCCATCTGATTTTTCCCAGTTGAGCGCCCCTGAACCCTTAAAAAGTTCCGCAACATAACCGTCAAGCGCCGCGGTCTCCACTTCGCTGACAAACACATCACGCATCTGGTTTCCAGAACAGAGATTAAAAATTTCCCGAATCATTTCGTAACACGCCATAAAAGTACTATAGCGAAAAAACCGGCTCGCAGCAATACGCGCCGCACGGTTGACGAGAAATGATGATATGCGGTACACTGGAAAAACAAGCCGCCTTAGCTCAGCTGGTAGAGCGCTTGACTTGTAATCATGAGGTCTCCGGTTCGATTCCGGGAGGCGGCTTTCAAGAGCGGCGGCGGTTATATACAGGGGGAGATTCCCGAGCGGTCAAAGGGGGCAGACTGTAAATCTGTTGGCTCAGCCTTCCAAGGTTCGAATCCTTGTCTCCCCATTATTTATCCTATCCCTTTCGTATTTAAGGCGGAAAGGCTTTGTTATGCGGCGAATAATTTTGAAAAGCCAAAGCGCGCCTTTTTCTGCAGGAGTTTATATGGCGAAATATCCGTTTGAGACAATCGAGCCTAAGTGGCGGCGTTATTGGGACGAACATCGTACTTTTCGTGTAAATGAGGATACGGCGTTTCCAAAGCAAAAACGGCGTTATGTGCTGGATATGTTCCCGTATCCGTCGTCTCAAGGCATACACATGGGGCATCCTGAGGGCTATACAGCCACTGATATTTACTGCCGTTATCTTCGGGCCCGGGGTTTTAATGTGCTTCATCCAATGGGATTTGATGCGTTTGGACTTCCGGCGGAAAACTATGCCATCAAAACGGGAACTCATCCGGCGGTAACAACACAGGCAAGCATAGAACGGTTTCGAGCGCAGCTTAAAAGTCTTGGCTATTCGTATGATTGGGAACGTGAAGTTGATACTTCCAAACCGGAATATTACCGGTGGACACAGTGGATTTTTCTGAAACTGTTTGAGCGTGGACTTGCCTACGAAGCGGAAAGTCCTATCAACTGGTGTCCGTCATGCAAGACGGGTTTGGCCAACGAAGAAGTTAAAGACGGACTTTGCGAACGGTGCGCAACAAAAGTTACCCGCCGCAGGATTCGTCAATGGATATTGAAGATCACGGCTTACGCTGAACGTCTTCTTGCCGATCTTGACAGCCTTGACTGGCCTGAGCCGGTAAAATTGATGCAGCGCAACTGGATAGGACGCAGCGAGGGCGCGAATGTGTTTTTCAGCGTTGAAGGCTTTGACGAAAAGCTTGAAATATATACAACCCGTCCCGATACCTTATTTGGCGCGACCTACATGGTACTTGCGCCTGAACATCCGCTTGTGGCAAAAATAACCGTTCAAGAACAAAAAGCCGCCATTGAAGCCTATATTGATGAAGCGGCGAAGAAAAGCGATCTTGAGCGTACCGGACTTGCAAAAACAAAAACCGGAGTTTGGACAGGCGCGTATGCGATAAATCCTGTAAACGGCGCAAAACTTCCCATTTGGATAGCCGATTACGTGTTAATTTCATACGGTAGCGGCGCGATAATGGCCGTTCCGGCGCATGATGAGCGCGATTGGGATTTTGCGCGCGAGTTCAAGCTTCCTCTAATTCATGTTGTTGCGGAACATGAAGGAGGCAGTACGGCCTTGTCTTCCGGTTGTCCTTTTACAGACGAAGGTTTTACCGTAAATTCAGGCCGGTTTTCAGGGCTTCCTACCGCTAAAGCGAAAGATGCGATAATTACATGGCTTAGCGAACGCGGACTTGGAGGAAAAGCGGTACGTTACAAGCTGCGGGATTGGGTGTTCAGCCGGCAGCGTTATTGGGGTGAACCGATTCCGATTGTGCATTGTTCAAAATGCGGAAACGTTGCCTTGCCGGAAACCGGTCTTCCTTTGCGTCTGCCTGATGTGGAAAGCTATGTTCCGAGCGGTACCGGTGAATCGCCGCTTGCCAATATTTCCGGCTGGGTGAATACCGTTTGTCCAAAATGCGGCGCGCCTGCAAAGCGCGAAACAAATACGATGCCTCAATGGGCCGGCTCATGCTGGTATTATTTGCGCTATCTTGATCCGCATAACAACGCTGAGTTCGCTTCGAAGGCGGCTGTTGATTATTGGTCTCCGGTTGATTTGTACGTAGGCGGTACGGAACACGCTGTGCTGCATCTTCTCTATAGCCGCTTTTGGCATAAAGTTCTTTACGACCTTGGTCTTGTAAATACGCCGGAGCCTTTTCAACGGCTTATCAATCAGGGCATGATACTTGGTATGGATAACCAAAAGATGAGTAAATCGCGCGGCAATGTTGTTAATCCTGATGATATAATCCGCGAATACGGCGCGGATGCGTTGAGGCTTTATATTATGTTTATGGGGCCGCTTGAGGTGTCAAAGCCGTGGACAACCTCCGGTCTTGTCGGCGTAGAACGTTTTCTTGAGCGATTATGGATGATTGGGCTTAAATTTTCCGCCTCACGCGGCGCTCCGTCTGCTGCCGGAACACAATCGGTTTCAAATTCTTTGCTTCGTCTTCTTCATAAGACGATCAAGAAAGTTACTGAAGATACGGAAAGCCTTAATTTCAATACGGCAATTTCAGCTATGATGGTCTATTCCACGGAACTTGCAAAGATGGAAATTGCGCCGCTTGAATTTTGGACGCCGCTGGTGATTATGACTGCCGCGTATGCGCCGCATCTCGGCGAAGAACTGTGGGAAATGGCAGGGAACAGCGATTCGGTATCAAAAGCGCCGTGGCCTTTATATGATGCCGCGCTTGCCGGTAACGATGAAGTTACCATTGTTGTGCAATTAAATGGCAAAGTCCGTGATAAATTTACCGCCGCCGCCGGTATGCCGGCGGAAAAGCTTAAAGAAACGGCGCTGGCATCAGAGGCTGTTCAGAGATGGCTTGAAGGAAAGAGCGTTGTAAAAATTATTACCGTACCGGACAGGCTTGTAAATATCGTGGTAAAATGAACTACTGCGCGGCAGTTCGTTCAAATTATCAACAAGACGGTCAAGATGAATTAAACTTAGCTTCATATATATGTCTAAATCCAAGCCCCTGTTTAAGCTAAAGCGGCCCTTAAGGCATTTTTACGGTTTTTTCAACAAAAGGTTTTACAAGTTGGTTTTGAGAACGGCGGGACCACTCTCCCGCTTCGTTGTGGCCGGCGATGAATGTCCATATTTCTTTTGCCGCCGCCGTTTTTCTCTGTGCATAAAGAGCCGTACTCAGATAGTATAAAGTTCGGTAATATTCAACGTCAATCATGTATTTTTTAAGATCCGGCCGGCGATTGATTTCATGTATCAAATCGTCAAGCGTACTAAAAGCATAGTCAAATCTCTTTCGTTTGGCTTCTTCAATTAATACAGTGTTTTGTTCCAGTACGGCAAAAGAGAGATGGTTTTCCGCAAGCATATAGCGGCCCGATTTATAACAGAATTCACCAAGCATCCGGTGCGCCTGCTCCGTCATGCTGTTTTTGTTCCGGTACATTACAAGAAAATTATTAATGCCGTCATTGCTAAGAGTTTTTGTCATTGCATTGCGTATAAAATTTCCGCTTTCATTCCAGAATTTATCGTTCTTGAGGATTTCATTCAGCGTACTTTCCATTTTGGTGTAGTTTTGCATATCACGGCTTACCTCCGCTATCTTATAAAGTACATTGATTCTCCATGCGGGCGCTTTTGGTTCTGCATTATCGTTGAGAGCTTTTTGATATTGAGATATTGCAATAGGAAATTCACCTTCAAGCCGGTAGATTTCGCCTATCCAATATTCAACTTCGGGATATTCTTTAAGTTTTCCAAAAAATTCAAGCGCGGTTTTTGCGGAATTTTTCAAAGCATCGCGTCCCACGCGGTGTACAAGTTCCGCAAGCGCGGCATCGGCGTCGGATTGATTCCGTTCTTCTATGTATTTCTCGATAAAATCAAGCGAATCGCCTATCCTGCGTACTTCGCCGATTGACAATAACGAAATAAACGACGCTTCCAGACGGGAAAACCGCGTTCTGCGTCCGGCGCGGGCTTCCTCGAAAAGTTCAAGAGCTTTTCCATAATTTTCATCGTGAAACGCCTTTTTCCCTTCTTCAAAAACGAACCAAAACGGATATTCGGCGGCGGGGCCGGATAAACGCGCCTGAGCGAACGCCGCAATAGGAACGGTTATAAATAAAATAAAACAGAGTATTTTTTGCATCGGTTTGATTATCGGCATTTTTTTTCAGGGCTAGATTGTATCTTGAATGATTTGCAGTGTTCTCTGTACACAGACATCCCAGGAGAACTGCTTTGATCGTTCAAGACCTGCAGCGCGGCATTTTTGATAAAGTTCTCTGTCTGTGGCAAGCGCGATCATTCTGTCCGCCATATCTTCGATGTTCAGCGGGTCGAAATACAGAGCGGCATGGTCGGCGGTTTCTGGGAGCGCGGCGGCGCGGGCGCAGGCAACGGGTATGCCGGTTGCCATTGCTTCCAGCGCCCCTTGTCCAAAACCTTCATAGCGTGAAGGAAACACAGCGAAACTTGCCGAAGCGTAAAGGCCTGGCAGACTGTTTGAGGGAAAATTTCCCGTAAAAAAAATGTCGTTTCTGTATTTTGAAGCCGCCGCCGCCGCACGTATTTCATCCGCGCCGTGGTCATCGGAACCGGCAAATACAATTCTATGAGGAAACTTTGTTTTTTCCTTAAAAAGTTCAAACGCTTTTATCAGCGTACTATGATTTTTTATTGGATGGTGAAGCCGCGCCGCATATAAAATATACGGCGGCTTAAAACCGAATGGACGAACCGGAGTTTCTTCGCTTTCCGCAGGATGCGGAAAGAATATTGAAGTATCAATTCCGTTTGGAACAACTTCGATGCACGATTCATTGATCTTTGCTACTTCGATAAGTTCATTTTTTACCCAGTTGCTTACCGCAATAATTCTGTCCAAATGCCGCAAAGAATCTTGAAGTACAAGACGCAGTACAGCGCCAAGATGTTCCCGTGTTTTTCTTGTTCCCCAATAAGCGGCCATATCATGTACGGTACCAACCGAGGAACACGGATATTTTCTGGGCAGCCGCCTATGAGCCGCCGGAAAAAAGCATACGTCATATTTACGTGAAACGGCAAATTTTGGAAATTTAAAGATATGCCACAGCGCGTTCGCTGTTTTTCCGGTTATTTTTCCCTGTGATATGAATTCTATTTTCTCCGCCGTATCGGTGAAAGAGAATTTATCGAATTCCCAGCCGAATAACTCGTATGTGGTACCTGACGGCGGAATTCGTTTTAAAATTTGTGTTAGATATACGCCGACTCCTGACATGCCAACGTTACAGGCAAAGGTATCGACTCCGATTTTCATAATAAATTGACCTTACAACGTATCCTTTAAAAAATTTTCTTCCAGAAATGCGGCGACTCCCTCTTCGGTATTCGCGCCTATTACTGTTTTTGCAATTTTCTTGACGGCTTCCGTAGCGTTCGCCGGAGCTGCAGAAAAACCCGCTATTTTAAGCATGGCGATGTCGTTTTCTTCATCGCCGAATGCAAGTATGTTATCTGATTCAAGTCCGCGGATCTTAAATAAAGCTTCAAGCGCGCGTCCTTTGGAAGTACCGGCGTTAAGGACTTCAAGAAATGTGCTTGCCGATTTTACTACAGTGAGCTTGTCGCCGAATTCTTCCCGCAAAGCTGAACGTATTTCCTCAAGCGCGCCGTCACTGCCGATAAAAAGCCCTTTTGCGCATAAGGGCGGATTCGGCATGGAAAGATCGTTCAGTAGATTACCATATTTGAAATTAAGACCTGTACGTTCGGCATAGGCGACCGCGGCTTGTGACGGATTTTCTGAAACAAGAATTTCTGTAGAAGCGTCCTTATCATCTATAAAAAATACATGAAAATGAATGCCGCGTTCACGGGCAAGATTTACGCAAAAAATTGCTGCTTCAGGCGGCAAAAGACTGGAATAGAGAATAGTACCTTTTGGCATATCGACAATTTCAGCGCCGTTATAGTATATCATAGGCCCTTCCGCTCCTATTTCGGCGCGGTATTTTTCAGCTGCAAACACGCTTCGGCCTGTGGCAAGGATTATATGCAGCCCCTGTTTAATGCACTTTTTTAATACTGAAACCGTATTTTCACCAAGCGTTGCGCCAGGAAACAGAATTGTTCCGTCCATATCGCATACAATCGCCTTTATTTTTTGTGTATCAAATACCATTTTTCACCATATTTATTTAATAATATTAAAGCATTCGTATTGAGTATATTGAACGGTAATTATTCCGCTTTGTCAACCTCTTGTCAGATCATCCATAGTTGTTTTGTTTATGCCGGATTTTGTTGTCTGGTTCACGTTGCATTTAATCCTTCAGTCCGCCGCAGCGCAGTTCACCGGATTCTTCGTAAAAACGGTGTTTTTTGACTGCCGGACAGTATTGAATAACTTATACGTTATTCATATAATCAAAGTTATTATGATTTCTGTTTCTCATCTTTCAAAGAATTATGGCGGTTTTAAGGCTGTCCGTGATATTTCCTTTTCTGTCGAAAAAGATACTGTTTTAGGGTTTTTGGGGCCTAATGGCGCGGGAAAAACGACCGTAATGAAGATTCTTACCGGTTATCATTTTCCAAGCTCCGGTACCGCTTTTATAAACGGCGTTTCTATCGAAGAAGATCCTGTCGCGTGCAAAAAGTGTATCGGCTATTTGCCGGAAAGTGTGCCGCTTTACGGTGATTTAACGGTTGACGAGTATCTTTCATTTATTGCTGAGGCAAGGCTTGTCTCAAAAAGTGAAAGAAAAGCTAAAATCGCCGGCGCTGTTGAAATGTGCGGGCTGGAGAATAAGCGTGGCGTACGTATCGAGAATTTGTCAAAAGGTTATAAGCAGCGCACGGGACTTGCACAGGCTATACTTCATGATCCTCCGATACTGATACTTGATGAGCCTACAACAGGCCTTGATCCGAATCAGATAATCGAGATACGAAGTCTGATAAAAGACCTTGGCAGGCGCAAGACTGTAATTCTTTCCACGCATATACTTCAGGAAGTGGACGCGGTTTGCGGCAAAGTACTGATTCTTAACGAAGGTAAAATAGCCGCGCAGGGAACTCCGGAATCGATAGCGCAGACAATGCGCGGCGGCGAAAACTGGAATCTGCTGTTAAAAGGTTCTTCGCCGGAAGCTATAAAGGAAAAGCTTTCTCATTTTGCCCGGCAGCGTGAGCTGAATATAGGAAGCGTCGTTGTTGAAAGCGATAATGGAACGGAACGCAATGCCGCGAGTTTCTTCATAGAGGAAAGCGCCGGCGCGGATAATGCGGAACATATTTTTGATTGGGCTGTAGCAAATAACCTGAAAATTCTTTCAATGCAGCAAAAGAAACTGAGCCTTGAAGATATTTTCGTTAAGCTTACCGGTGATGATCCGGCGGGTAAGGAGGCGTTATGACAAACATAAAATCAGTATATAAAGCGCATTTAATGTCTCTATCGGCGTTAATGCGCAAAGAAATGTATTCATATAGTATATCACCAGCGTTTTTCGGCGTCGCTTTATTCTTTTTATTATTTACATCGGTTTGGCTTTTTCAATTTCAAAATTATTTTCAGATGGGCGAAGCGACGTTAAGGCCGTATTTCGTTGGATTTCCGCTTGCTTTTATTCTTGTAATTCCAGCGATAACGATGCGTAGCTGGGCCGAAGAACGAAAGACGGGAAGCGCGGAATTCCTTCTTACCATGCCGTTCTCTGAGTGGAGTCTTGTACTGGGAAAATTTTTTGCCGCTCTTGGCGTTGTTGTCATTTTGTTTATACTTACCCTGACGGTGCCGCTGAGTCTTTGTACGCTTGGTAAATTTGACGGAGGAGTTATACTTACGCAGTATCTTGGCGCGCTGATGCTTGCTTCGTCAACTATCGCTTTAGGACTTTTGTTGTCCGCATTATCAAAGAATCAGGTCGCCGCGTTTTTAGGGAGCGCCGCGGTACTTCTTGCGATAACTATGATAAGCCGTATTCCATGGACAATGTCTCTTCCCGCATGGCTTAACGCGGCAATAAACTATATATCACTGGCAAGACATTTTACGAGTTTTGAAAAAGGAATTCTTGATACAAGAGATGCGGCTTATTTTATTGTAACGACATTCTTGTTTTTATTTCTTAACGTTAAAGTTCTTGTATTAAGAAAGTGGAGCTGAACATGAACAGGAAACAAACTATTGTAACAACTTTATTATCGCTTTTGATTATCGCGCTTGTTCTGCTGATAAGCGGGAGACTTTGGATGAGATTTGATTTAACTGAAAATAAATCATGGACTATCTCGCCGGTTTCCAGAAATATTGCTGATGAAATCACTGATAATGTGACTATAACCTATTTTGTAACGGATAAACTAAAGAAACTGCTCCCTTTTCCCGGCGATATAGAGGATCTTATAGGCGAGTATGTTTCGTTTTCACGCGGAAAAATAACCTTTATTGAAATAGATCCTGCTAAAGACGGGCTTGATCAGAAAATGGCGCAGCTTGGAATTCAGCCGCAGGAAATACAAGTTACCGAAAAAGACCAAATATCAGCGCTAAATGTGTATTCGGGCATCCTTATTGAGTATCAGGACAAACAGGAGGTTATGCCTCTTGTATATAAGACTGATACGCTGGAATATGAAATAACAAACCGTATAAGAGGCATGATACGTGAAAGTGATAAAGATATAGGCGTTATTTCAGGAGAAAGAAATGCGTTCAATGAAGACGGCGGTTTTAGTCTCCTTCATAGGTTTTTATCGCAGGCGGGATATAAACCGCGCGATATTTCTATAAATGAGGAAATACCTGATACGCTTGCCGCGCTTTTTGTTATAGGCGGTGCAGATGTATTTGATGATACGGTTCTCTACCGCATCGACCGGTATATTCAATGCGGAGGTAAAGTATTTTTTGCGCTGAAAAGTGTTTCCATAAGTACCTATGGCGCGTATCTTGCGGAAAAAATCAATGATAAAGGATTGCTTGAGATGGTCTCGTCTTATGGCGTACGCGTGGAGCCGGCTCTTGTCCTGGATAAATCTTCATCTATGATGGGTTTCCGGTCTGGGCAGGGCGGAATGCAGTTGATACAGTATCCATTTTATGTTCATGTCCGTCAGGAAAACGCCGACCGGAAAAGTCAGATGACATCGGAATTTCCGGGCGTTGATCTTTATTGGCCTAATTCGCTTGAGTTAAACATTCCTGAAAATATTGAGGCGGTTACTCTTTTTACAACAACGGATAGCGCGTGGCTGCAAAAGGATAATTTTACAATTGATCCGCAAATGGCATCTGTATTTCTCTCTAATGCTGATGAAGTTGAGCGGAAAATACCGCTTGCCGTATCGTTGTCTGGAAAATTCCCGTCGTTTTGGCGTGATAAACCTAAACCTGAAGGAGACAATATTCCTGATATGCCCTCTGAAACGTTGGAGTCGCGGTTAATTGTTATTGGAAACACCGATTTTTTAGCTGGTAATATCAATTTTTTGAGTTATCAATATGCGCCATATCAAACAAATCTTGATTTTGCCGTAATGGCTGCCGGCTGGCTTGGCAATGATGATGATATAATTTCGATACGAGCGCGGACGCCTTCGTCAGGTACCTTTGACAAGATTTTTGATGAAAAAGAACGCGCGGCAGCTTTTTCATTTGTGCGTCTTTTGAATACGATTTTTGCGCCGCTTATCGTGTTTGCCGCCGGTATATTGTTTGCAATGCGAAGAAAAAAAGCCGCCGCGCGTCTTCAGGGCGCGTCAAAGGAGGATACAGATGCGTTATAAAGATAAATTGACAGCGCTTTTATTAGTTGCGGGAGTACTTTTTGTAATTTATGTTCTTACATTTGTTTTGTCGCCGGAAAATATTGCGCGCCGGAATTCACAATGGACGCCTCTTGACGCTAAGTCTATAGAGGCCGCCGGCGTAATTGAACTGCGCGGCGGTGCAGCCTCTCATTTAGAGAAGACCGGCGGCGCGTGGCGCGTAATGTATGAAGGAAAGTCTTATCCTGCAAAACAGTCTCGTATTGAAGATTTGTTTTCAGCGCTTACACGAAAAGCCGATTATCCTGTACGCGCGTCTACCGGCGAGGCTTATGAAAAACTTGGCGTTGATGAAGGCGCGTCTGATAAGATAACCGTAAAAGATGATAATAAAAAAGTACTTGTGGAACTTTTTTTTGGCGTTACGGATGCTACAGGCAATATCTACATACGAAGCGCTGCGGAAAAAGAAGTGCGTTCAGGAACGGACATTTTTTCGGCGTTTATCTCCGGTACGCACAAAAACTGGTTTGATTTAAGCCTCTTTCCGGAACATGATTCCGCCGGTTTTACAACGGAGTCTGTCCAGCAAATCATAGTAAATCCGCCTGTCAATTCCGGCGGCGTATCCTATACTTTGATAAGGGCTGGAGACGGCTGGAAATTCCAGTCTAGTGAAAACGCCGTTAAATCTTCCGTTGAACCGGCGGTTCGCTATATTCTTGATGCGTCCGGTGAAGATTTTATTCCAGCGGATAGTGTTTTGAACGCGGTTTTTGGTGCGGAAAACGGCAGCGTTATTGTTGAGAATGGCGACGGCAGACGCTTTACGTTATCGCTTGGGCCTAAAGTTGATGATAAACAGACTGTTAAGGTGTCCGGTTCAGAATATATTTACGCGCTATCTGATTGGACTTTTGGACGTATTTGGCAGAATAAGGATGCGTTTGTCGAAAAATGATTTCAGTTTCAGGTTTAAGTCTTTCATACGGCGAACGGACTCTGTTTAAGGATGTAAACCTAAAATTTAGTCCGGGTAATTGTTACGGTATAATCGGCGCGAACGGCGCCGGTAAATCTACGTTTCTGAAAATTCTTGATGGTGAAATTGAGCATGACAAGGGTGAAATTTCGATTCAGACAGGTAAACGGCTTGCTGTTTTGCAGCAGGATCACTTTGCGTTTGACGGGTATTCCGTTCTTGACACGGTAATTTTTGGCTATCCCAGCCTTTACAAAGTCCGGAAAGAGCGTGAAACAATATATGCCAAGTCTGATTTTACCGAAGAAGACGGGATGCACGCGGCGGAGCTTGAGAATGAATTTTCTGAGATGGGCGGCTGGGAGGCCGAAGCCGAAGCCGCTCAAATGCTTGCCGGACTTGGCCTTGATGAAGCGGATTATGAAAAAAACATGGCGGAACTGGATGAAACAAAGAAGGTCCGCGTCTTGCTTGCACAGGCTCTATTCGGTAATCCCGATATACTGTTGTTAGACGAGCCGACGAACGGTTTGGATCTTGAGTCAATTACATGGCTTGAGAATTTTCTGATTGAATTTCCCAATATTGTAATCGTTGTATCTCACGACAGGCATTTTCTTAACGCTGTTTGTACCCATATTTGCGATATTGATATGGGACATATTACTCCGTTTGCCGGAAACTATGATTTCTGGTACAAGATGAGTCAAATGCTTCAGCGGCAGGCAAAAGAACAGCTTAAAAAACGCGAAGAAAAAGCTAAAGAATTGAAAGAGTTTATCCAGCGTTTTGCATCAAATGCGGCAAAAAGCAAGCAGGCTACAAGCAGAAAGAAAGTTTTGGAAAAACTTGATCTTGAAAACATTACGGCGACAAGCCGTAAATTTCCGTATGTTGGCTTTAAGCCTGTACGCGAAATAGGCAATAATGTATTGCGTGTAGAGAAATTGTGTATTTCGGTTGAGGATAAAGCCGTTTTGCAGGATTTTTCTCTTATTGTAAACAAAAATGACAAGATAGCGTTTGTTGGATTTGAGCATAAGGCAAAGACGGCGCTTTTTGACGTGCTTGCCGGTGAAAAACAGGCTGATTCGGGAAGCTTTTACTGGGGGCAAACCACATCGCTTTCTTATTTTCAGAAGGAAAATTCCAAATATTTTGCCGGAAACGAATCGATTACCGATTGGTTAAAGCAATTTTCTGATGATCAGGATGAAACCTATGTGCGCGGGTTTTTAGGCCGAATGCTTTTTTCCGGTGATGAGGCTCTTAAATCTGTAAACGTTCTTTCCGGCGGAGAAAAGGTCCGGTGTATGCTTTCAAAAATGATGTTGTCCGGCGCTAACGTGATGATTCTGGATGAGCCGACGAATCATCTTGATCTTGAAGCGATTACCGCGCTGAACGACGGGCTTGCCGCTTTTTCAGGCGTTTTGCTTTTTAATTCTCATGATCATGAATTTATCCGTTCAGTGGCTACCCGCATTATTGAAATAGTGCCGGAAGGCTTTATTGACAGACAGATGCCGTTTGACGATTATCTTGCAGACGAACAGGTAAGACAACTTCGCATTGACGCGTACCACGCCAGCGGAATAAAGCTTCGAATATAAGCGCTGACGGCTTGACCGTCATTTATAACCCTGAAAAATAGTCTTCAAGTGAGGCGGGATATTCGTCTTTTATTTTTTCCGCAGCGCCAAGGACGGCTCTATTGTTCGCCTCAGTTTGGTTTATATGCCCTTCCCTGCCGTTTTCGGTGAATGTCTGTAGAACAAGACCTGAGTTGTTGTCGGTGAGCTGCGCGTCAATGGCGTATCGCGCCCATTTATTGATATTTTGTAAATCAACGGTTTCAAGACTGAATTTGACGCGCAGCGTATAGCGGGCGGAAGAATCTCCTGTCTTGAAGCCTTCTTTAGCGAGCGCCGCTATAAAGGCTGATTTTATTTTTCCGGTGTTGTCGCCGGAGACAACGATATTTATTGGAATGTTTTGGGCGGTTTCCCATGCCGCAAATTTATAGCCGCCGCCTGTTGTTTCCGTGTTAAAGCCGTTTGCCCCTAGAACAGTAAGTATTGTTTTAAAAACCGCGTTGACGGCGTCAAGTTTTGAGGCGTAATAATAGCGCGCTACCGTTTCTATTGAGGTTTTATTCTGCGAAGAGCCAAGAACGGTTTTAATCAGTTTGGTATTCGCGTTAAACAAATCCGAATAAATTTGCCGGCATTTTGCCTTATCCATAACGGCGACCGCATAGAATGTTTTGCCGTCATCCCATCTGTCGCCGATTTCAGCGCCAAAGAGAGCGTCCATTGTGGATGAAGATTTTACCGCCTGTTCCGCGCTTACGCTGTTTGAAATAGTTATGGCGCCGCTTTCAACGTCTCTTTTATACGTTTCTACGGCTTGAACGCTGCTTTGAACCGTTTGTCCGAATACCGCGATAAGGTTTCCCAGAGCGTTTTGTTCAGCCTGCATCGGATTTTTTCCATAACCTACTGCGGATAAATAGAATTCTTTACGGTATGCGCTGCCGCTGTTGTTTATCCAGTTTGGCTTGCCGTTCTTTCCTTTTTTTATTTCCGGCTTGGACGCCGGTGAAACGTCCGCTGCGGGGGATGAAACGCCGCCGGACATTTCGTTCAACGCGGCGGCGGCGGCGCTCCGGTTCTTATCAAGTTTATTTCGTGCGGCAGGGCCGCTTGCGCAGCAGAAAAACACGCTGCAGCATAGAAGGATGACCGCATGGAATAAACGGGTTTTCATTAAAATACTCTATTCATTTCCGTCTGCGCTTTGCTGTTTGCCTCTCTGCCGCTTTTTGAGCGCGGATTTGTTCCGCAGGCGGCGCACAGATAAAGCGCGGATAAAAGCAATAGTACGGCTACTATTTTAGATTTCATTTCCACTCTCCTACCACCGGAGGTTCTTTCCCCGCTTGTTTATTAAAGGCGGCGTCCATTTCGCGCTGCGCGTTCCAGTTTTTGAATTCCGCGTAGTTCATTTTTTCCTTGTTAAAGCCGTCTGAAAGCTCTTTATTCACGTCGGCTTTTTTCATTGAGATAAGAACCCACCAGGTGCCGTCCTTTGTCTGAACCTGCTCGACGATTTCGGTGTTGGTAAGCTTTGCCTCGGACAGAGTTCTGGCGACGCTTTGGGCGAATTTCTCGGCTGTTTTTGGATCGCCTTCTACCTGAGCGCTGTAGTCGTCAATCATTGATTTTGCCTGAGAGGATATTTGCTGTGCGATAGACACCCGCGCTCTATTTTGAGCCATTGTTAAAGACATATTTATGTCTCCCATCTTTGCGGAACCCAGACCGTAGAAGTTTTCTTTATCTTTGGGCGGTTTCCGTACAAAGCTTGGCACATCGCCCTTTATTGCCGCAGGATTTGACGAGCAGCCCGCCGCAAGAAGCGCCATACCTGCCAGCGCCGCAAAAAGCATTTTTTTCATAGTTCTTCTCCTAAAATTTTTATTAGAATCTATGTTTGTATACTACGCTGATTGAGGAGCGTTTGTCAAGGCCGGCGTGTAGTCGGCGTTTGGGTTTACCCCCTTGACAAAAACCACGCTCCCTGATAGCATAAATCGATTATGAATAGTATAATAGCAGACAGCAGACAGCAGACAGCAGACAGCAGACAGCAGACAGCCAATACTATGGGCATTTTTTAAGTTTTGTCAAGCCCCCTCACTGGATTTCGGATTCCAGATTTCAGTTTTCAGAAGTTATAAGCCGGGATACGTTACCAAACCCAGTCATCATAGTTTACTCCACTATACCGGACGCAAATCTGACCCCGGCAGCGCACACTCGCGCGAAAAATCATAGAGCATATCAAAGGAGAATATCATGCTTGAATATGTATTGGAAGTGAACGAGCTTACAGCCGCGCCGGATGATTACCGCGCGCAGGTGGTCAACGTTACCTCGCACACGCAGGAGGACATCGTTGACAGGATTATGCGGATTGGGGCGGGGCTTACCCGCTCTGACATCGCGGCGGTGCTGGAGGCGGAGAAGCAGGTGGTAACCGAGATTATCGCGGATGGCGGGGCGGTGAATACCGAGCTGTTCAACGCCTTTCCGAGCATTCAGGGGGTCTTTCATTCGGCGGAGGACGCGCTGGACGGCAAAAGCGATGACGGCGGCGCAAAAGCGGACAGTGCGGCAGTTTCGGAAACTGATGTAAAATTATTATAAAAAATAATATTGAAAAAGCAATTTGCTTAAAAAATGGAGAAAATTTATAATGGAAAAAGAAAAACTGATTGTTGGCGCCGCTAGACATGGCGGGGGTGTTTTTGTGAATTGGAAGCGTATAGTGCGGACTGTGCTGCTTGCGGCGCTTGCTTTCTTTTTGATAGGCGCGAAATCGTGCGAGGTAAAATCTCAATCTGATATTATTAAGTCCAAAGAAGTCGCAAAGGCCGTGCCAGAAATCGCAAAGCTTGCCGATAAGTTTGACATAAAAAAATATGGTAATACCATTCGACTAACCACTTATGACACGCATACGTTTCAAGAAGCAATCGCTTTACTAAAAAAAACTCCGATGAATAAGCCTGTGTTGTTTCATGACAACAATTTAGGCGAATTAAAAACAGAGATAACAGAGGATAATATCATGGATGAACTGCATAAAGATATATTCCATTATTATGATAGGTCGCGGCCTTATAAGGGTATAATATATCTTTATGACGGCTGGTGGAGCGCAATAGAAATGGATTCTTTTTCTATGTTTATAACAGAGGATATTGACGCTCCGTTAATAATTTCGGTAACAGAATACTGTTATGCAAATAC
>JAITHJ010000037.1 GCA_031280035.1 Spirochaetaceae bacterium
GAAGGAAAACTCTCCGCAGATAAAGTTTCCGCGCAAAACGGCGAAGTTGGCGCATCCAATGTTGAGGCGGCGGCGGCTGAAGGCGAAGCAAAGGCCGCAGATTCCGGCGCATCGGCTCTGCGTACCAAAGCCGGCGCGGCGGACATTGCGACAAAAGGCCTTAACATGACCTAATAGAACGCTATGGCAGATAAATTAGACTGGCTTAATCAGCATCTCGTCCTTATACGGTATATCACCGTTGAGGACGTTCAAGCTAAAGAAAACTATAAAATACCGCCTCCGCTTGCCGGTGACTTTGAAGGAGTTTCCGGCGCGGAGGAAATAGTTTATAAGCTTGCGCGGGCGGAAAAGTTTAAAGAAGCGTGCGAGTTTTTGGCGTACATCGCTCACCGCCGCGCCGGCGTATGGTGGGGATACCGCTGCGTGTTGTCTTTGCTTGAAGAGTTAAAGAAAAATCCTGTAACGGAACGCGATATAGCCGATATAGCGGCTGATTTTGAGACAACAGTTCCTGACTGGGCAAAAGTTGAAATGCCTCCGCCAGTAGATACCTCGGAACTTGATGCGAAAATTGCCGAGTTGCAGGCAAAAAATAAAGAGCTTGAAAAACAGCTTGATCCTGAAATATTTGGTCTTGTACAAGAAGCCGTAGAATTTGCATTTCAGGAATTTAAAAAAGTTCACGGCATTCATCCGGTAGACCTCTTAAAAAAACTTGGTGAGAAAGTAAAACAAGAACAAATGGTTGTTGATCCAAAGTCTCCGGTCTTTACTGCGGAAGCTGAGTTAAAGGCAAAACTACAGGCGGTACAAAAAGAGACCGTGGATACCATAAAGTCTGTGCTTCCGCCAAAAGTTCCCGCGCATGAAAAAAAACTGCGGGACGATGCGCTTACAGCGTCATACCGCTGGGTTGCCGCGCCGGATGCGGAAAACAGCCAAAAATGTCTGGACATTGGCAACGAATGCCCCGATACTCCTGCGGGATTGTTGTCGTTAAGCGCGTTTTGGGCGTATGGAAGCCTTATGCCAACAGGAGATCAGGCTGTGCCAACGCCTCCCGGACTGGCTGCAAACGGCTTGAATCAAGTGCTGCTTATGTGTTCGCTGCACAAAGGCGGAACGCGCAAGGTAAAAGAACGCTATGAAGAATACTTTAGACTGGGAATTCAGGTTCTTACCGGCGCGGATAACTGGGAAGGAACGCTTGCGGAAAAGAAAATGCCGCATGAGGAAATAGCGGCATCCGCCGGTATAGTGGGAAGCGCCGCCGCCGCTGATAAAGACGCCGCCGGAAAAGATCCCGCGTCTTCGGCGGCTGAAGACGCCCAAGAGCCAAAAGCCGAATCCGCCGCGCCGGAAAACAAAGACGCCGCGCCGGAGCCGGACAAAAAAAACGCCTATAAGCGCTGGAAGCCGGACGGCGGTGTATAGCAGCTTGCTCAACTTAAAAGCAAAGAAGGAAATTTATGGAAATAAAAACAGGTCATGTATGGAAGAAGGATGCGACAGCAGATGCCATTAAGAATGAAAAAGGGCAAATAGAGGTTGTAGCCGGTACGAAGCATCAGTTTTATGTGAAATTAAAAGGGATTGATAAACCTGTATCAGTCAATATTATGATGCCTGTTGGAGGCCCAGAAACCGGTTTATTCCGCTTTCCGCGACTTGGAGAAAAGGTAGTAATTGCTTGCGGTGCATCGGAGGGTAACTATCTTTTGGGTTATGTGCCGGATGATGATAGTAATAAGGTTCTTGGAAGTAAAGCCGCTGATAAGGAAAAGCTTCAGGATAAATTCGCTCTGTCTCTGCGCTATCAGCAGCCGAAAGGCAGTGACGGAACGTATTCAGAGATAAGCTTTTATCAGGAACCGCTGGAGTGCGAACGCACTAAAGATACCAAAAAAGAAATCATTGGCGAAAAGCTTGATATAAAATCGAGCGGCGATATAAATATAAAATCTGCCTCCGCGCATCTTGTTAAAGCCGGCCGTATGGAATTACTGCTGAATTGTCCTGAAATTGACCATAAGACAGGTAAAGATGTTGTAACCGGCGAATTGCCGCTGGGGGACGTACCTGGTGATAACTCAGAACTTGAAAAAGGCGACTTTCATCTTAGGGCAGGAAACCGGATTGTACTGAAAGCCGGCAGTGAAATTCAGCTTCAGGTTGGCAGAACGATACTTTCTATAACAGACGGCGGTTGTAATATTATTACCAAAAAAGTCAATTCAAACTGGCCTAATACCTATGACACTCAGTTATCGCTCAAACCCCGCGGCGGAATCAGTATGTCGGGCGATAAAGTTGAAATTGAAGGCGCGCGGAAGGTGCTTTTGCAGGATAAAATGGGCGGCGGCATTGGAAGTTGTATCGGAGCTGTTTCAATAGACGGACGGCAAATTGATATTGCAAACATGGATAATGCGGAATGGAAAGTGGATATGGCGTTTTCTGATATTGAATTTCTTATGAATTCAGTTATTGCCGGATTGGGTCTTAATAATAATAAAACAGAATATAATGAAAAGGCAATAGAGATAATAGATTTGGCGAAAGACTTCACATTGAAACTTCAAGAGTTTATTAGATATCATGTAGGCTGGAGAGCAAAACATGAAGAGCTAGACCCGCAGGGCCCAAGTACCACTAAGAGTTGGATGCCAAAAACACAGCAAGAACACAATCAGAAAATCGAGGACGCGCTAAAGAAGAAAGAGGATAAAAAAATAATTTAGCAGTGATAGAAGGAGTTATTTATGGGTTTAAATCCTAGTGGTAATAAGAAGGATGCATATTTTCAATTTATTTCAACCGTAGATTTTATATTGGAGATGACTTCAAAAGTATATGATACTCTTGATTTAATTTTTGCTGAATGGTATGGAAAAGAGGCTGTAGGAGACGCCAAAGAAAAGCAAAAGCTGAAAGACTCGCTTAATTGGATCGCGTGCGTACTTGATAACGGCATATTACAGACTGCGTACACAATTTTGGCTTTTGGAGCCGCATCGCATGACGCTAAAATCAGTATGGATTTTTTTGGAAATATGACTTTAAGTAGTGAGGCGATAAAACTCGTTTTCAGTCAGAATGCAACAGAGGTTGCTAGCGTTACTCCTGCACTACAACAGAGTGTTCATACGGCAGAAGGAGTTAGTCATGCAATACAAGGCGGTATCGACCTTCTGTCAATAGCTAATAAGGCATTTGTCATTGCTAAGATGTATAAATCTGATGGAGAATAAAGGATAAAATTATGAAACTTGATGACGATATGAAAAACAAAATACTAAAATCTACAAAGCCTCTCATTGTATCCGCCGCCGCCGGCGCGTTGGTTGCAGGAGTAACCGCCGGCATTATGAGTCTTGTAGCTACAAACTATAAGTCAAGCACACTGACTGGAGACAAAGAAATACATCCTACATCCGATGAAACGGCAATCAGTAAATCTGAAGTCGCCGCATCGGAAAAAGAAGGAAAGCTCTCCGCAGATAAAGTTTCCGCGCAAAACGGCGAAGTTGGCGCGTCTAACACGGAAGCGGCGGCGGCTGAAGGCGAAGCAAAAGCCGCAGATTCCGGCGCATCGGCTCTGCGTACCAAAGCCGGCGCGGCGGACATTGCGACAAAAGGTCTTAACATGACCTAATTAAGGAAGGCGATATGACAATTGAAGAACAAAAAGAAAAGGCTAAACGGCTTCGCGCCGATATTGTGCGCATGGTTTGTACGGCAAAATCAGGACATCCAGGCGGGTCGTTGTCGGTCGTGGAAATCCTTATGGCGCTTTATTATAACGCCGCAAAAATCGACCCCAAAAACCCGCAATGGGAAGAACGGGACCGCATCGTTTTAAGCAAAGGACACGCCGCGCCGGCTATGTATGCGGTTTTGTCCGATTTAGGCTATTTTCCGCGCGAAGACCTTTGGGGATTAAGAAAAATTTCCTGCCATTTACAGGGTCATCCCGATAGAAAAAAGACCCCGGGAATTGATGTGAGTACCGGTTCTCTGGGGCAGGGCGTTGCCGTTGCAGGCGGAATGGCGCTTGCCGCTAAAATAAAAAAACAGACGCACCGCGTTTTTGCTATAGTCGGTGACGGCGAAATTCAGGAAGGCATTGTTTGGGAGGCCGCGATGAGCGCCGCTCATTACAAGCTTGATAATCTTACCGTACTGCTCGACCATAACGGTTTACAGATTGACGGCGCAAATGACGACGTTATGAGTCTTGGAAATGTTGTTGATAAATACCGCGCTTTTGGTTTTGAGTGCATTTCTGTTGACGGCCACGATATTGCCGCAATAATTCAGGCGATAAACGCTCCGGTCTCCAGTAAACCAAAATTTATTGAATGTAAAACGCATAAAGGTTACGGAATTTCGTTTATGCAGGATAACTACGCATGGCACGGCAAAGCTCCAAGTCAGGAAGAATACGAGAAAGCGCTGGCCGAATTGGGGGTGCAAGAATGAGTGAAGCAAAATCGTTAAGAACAGCCTATGGAGAAGCTCTTGTAAAATTCGGCGGCGAAAATGAAAAAGTCGTGGTTTGTGACGCGGATCTTTCTCATGCAACCATGACGGGCATTTTTAAAGCAAAGTTTCCAGAACGTTTTTTTAATTTTGGCATCGCTGAAACAAATATGGTCTGCGCCGCCGCCGGAATGGCTTACGAAGGCCTCATTCCGTTTGTCAGCACATTCGCGCTGTTCGGCGCAGGACGCGCTTATGAGCAGATTCGTAATTCGGTGGCCTATGTTGGCGCAAATGTGAAATTCGCGCTGACTCATGCGGGATTGTCCGTTGGTGAAGACGGCGGCAGCCATCAATCTATTGAAGACATCGCCCTGATGCGCGTACTGCCCGGAATGACTGTCATCGTTCCATGCGACCCCATCGAGACCGAAAAGGCCGTCAGGGCTGCTATCGAGATAAACGGCCCTGTTTATCTGCGTATTGCGCGGCCTGTTTGCCAGTGCATTACGGCTGGAAACGATTCTTTTATTCCAGGTAAAGCAAATCAGCTTGCTCAAGGTAATGACATAGCGATTTTTGCAACGGGATTGATGGTGCCGGAGGCCCTTGAAGCGGTAAAAATTCTTGAAGGAAGCGGCATAAAAGCGTCGCTGATCAATTTTCATACAATTAAGCCGTTCGATAAAACTGCGGCAATAGAAGCGGCAAAGGCTACGGGCGCGGTTCTAACTGCGGAAGAACATTCTGTAATAGGCGGACTTGGTTCAGCAGCGGCGGAATCGCTTGCCGGTCTTGACGGCGTAAAGTTTGCCCGCATTGGCATTGAAGATAAGTTCGGGAAAAGCGGAACTCCGCCGGAACTGTTTGAAGAATACGGCCTGACTGCCGCTCATATCGCTGAAACGGCAAAAAAACTTCTTCAAAAATGAACCGGCAAGTATGCTTGGGCAGTTTATTTTTACGTGAACAAAGGCTGCATTGATGAAAAAAAAAGCCCTATGGCTTTTGCCGGTTCTGATAATCCTATGTCTTGTTGTTGTTTCCTGCGTAAAAAATAAAAACAGCGCGGCGGAAACACTGGAAACAGACTATCCGTTAGAGAGCGATATTGTTTCTCCAGATTATGGTTATATAATTCGTGATGCCAGCGGTCTTTACGATATTGTCAGTACCGAAAACGGCAAATCAACCGCCAAATGGAAGGCCGGTCTTGATTTGGGTGAACGTGTAAAAGTTCTTTCTGAAGGAATTACGGCCGTTACGGAAGAAGCGGAGTACTCTTTTATTGAAGTGGAACGCGAAGACACTCAAAAACAGCGCGGCTTTGTTATGGACTTCCGCATTGCTGTAGGCGCAAAACTTGCCGTTATCATAGAGCCTTCAACCTATCTGTATAAAGCGCCCAAATACAGCGCAGTATGGACGTACACGCTGACGCGCGGTTCGGTGGTTGCGTTCTGGCCTGATATTTATAACGGAGCTTTTATAAAAATCAAGGCTTTTTCTCTGTACGATGGCAAAACGCCGGTATATTTTCCCTATACCTATCAGGCGGCAGTTCCTGAAGTCTTTATTCTTTGCGAAGCTGTTTCATTGCAGGATAATGATGTTCAGGCGGCGATATTGCTGACTCTTGCCCGAAACGAAAAGAATGAAGCGCAAAAAAACGCGCTGCTTAATTCTGCGCTTAAAGGCTTCAGTTCTTCTGTTTTTGTCGATGATATACGCGCGCTCTTAAATCTTGAAAACGATATTGTTTTTACCACAACTGAATTCAAAAATACCGGACGCGCGCATTCGGATGACGGAGGCAATATCAATGTACGCGATAAACCAGGAATATACGGCTCAAATGTCGTTTTTCAGCTCTCTCCCGGAACCGGACTTGTTACGCTTGAACGTACAAACGAAGAAGATGTTATCCACAGCGTAAAAAATTATTGGTGGAAAATACAATCCACAGAGACGGGACGAACCGGCTGGATTTTTGGCGGTTATTTGCTCTTAAACTCAGATTAGAAAATCTCTTTCAAAATTCAGGCGCGGCGTTTCCACGCATCCTTGTGGCGAACCGTGCTTTAGATTTTGACCCGTTGTCCAAATTCGCCGTGTCGATCATATTTTGAGCATTGTTTTTGCCTTAGGCCGTGTTTTTTTGAAGTTATCAGCAGCAACCGCTTGAATTTTTTTGTCAAATATGTGAATATAACTATTCGTATACAGATATTTTTGGAGGATTTATGACTATTGCTGAAATGTTTGGACAGAGCGGAAGTCTGGCTCTGCTTGGTATGGGAGTCGTTTTTGGATTTCTGACGCTGCTGGTTGTGTGCGTAACTGTTGCTGGTAAGGTTATTCATGCTTTGGGTTTGGATAAAGATGTGGAGACGACACCTGCCGGTGTTGCGGCTCCCGGTTCAAATAATTCAGTTGTTGCGGCAATTACCGCCGCTGTAGAAACGTATCGTAAAGAATAAAATCAGTTAAGGAAAATGTAAGGACAATAAAATGGCAAAAATAAAAATTACAGATCTTGTATTACGCGATGCTCATCAATCTTTGATAGCGACTCGCATGACAACTGCGGATATGCTTCCCTCATGCGCGAATCTTGATAAAATCGGTTTTTGGGCTCTTGAGGCATGGGGCGGCGCAACGTTTGATTCGTGTATCCGGTTTCTCAACGAAGATCCGTGGGAGAGACTGCGTAAACTCAAGACCGCGCTCCCGTCTACACCGATTATGATGCTGCTTCGCGGGCAAAATTTGCTTGGTTACCGGCATTATGCCGACGATGTTGTTGATAAATTTGTTGACGCGGCGGCCAAAAACGGCGTTGGCGTATTCCGTATTTTTGATGCCTGTAATGATCCGCGTAATCTTCAACGCGCCGCCGGCGCGGCAAAAAAAACCGGAAAGCATGTCCAGATGGCAATTTCTTACGCAACAACGCCGTATCATACAAAAGAAGTTTACGCCGATCTTGCGCAGAAATACGCTGAATTCGGAGCGGATTCAATCTGTATAAAAGATATGTCCGGCCTGTTGAAGCCTTATGAAACGTACGAACTTGTTAAGGCAATTAAGTCAAAAGTAAATATCCCGATAGAAATTCACTCGCACGCGACAACAGGACTTTCTGTAGCGACGCTCGTTAAAGCCGCGGAAGCCGGCGCGGAAATTCTTGACACAACTATTTCATCAATGGCAATGGGAACAAGCCATAGCCCAACCGAGACAGTAGTTGAGGCGTTTCGGGGCACTGAATACGATACTTCGCTTGATACGGTAAAACTTCTTGAAATCGCCGCGCATTTCCGCGATGTCCGTAAAAAATACGCCAAATTTGAATCGAGCTTTTTGGGCGCTGATACAAGAATACTGGTCTCTCAGGTACCGGGTGGAATGCTTTCAAACCTTGAAAGCCAGCTTAAAGAACAAGGCGCGTCTGACAAAATTGACGCCGTACTAAAGGAAATCGCCGTTGTTCAGAAAGACTGCGGTTATATCCCGCTTGTTACGCCAACAAGTCAAATAGTTGGTACTCAGGCTGTGTTTAATGTGTTGTTTGGACGGTATTCAAAAATTACGGCGGAGACCGCTGATCTTGTAACAGGCCGTTACGGCGCTACTCCGGCGGAGGTCAATGCTGATTTACGGAAAAAGGCGCTGGAGCAAATGAAATACAGCGAGGCTCTAAGCTGCCGTCCGGCGGATAAAATTCCCAATGAATTTGATAAAATTACCGAAGAGGCAAAAAAGGCCGGCGCAAAAAATGATGAGGATACGCTTACCTACGCAATGTTCCCCAAAGTCGCGCCGGAGTTCTTCAAGAACCGCGATAAAGGGCCGTTGGACTCCGGTTCATTTGCAGTCAAACCTGCAGCCGGCGGAGCGGCTTCCGCAGCGGGCGGTCAGGCCGGAGCTTATGTCGTCAATGTAAATGGTTCAGATTACCATGTTTCCGTGCGGCCTGAAGGTACAATGGCAATTACGCCTGCAACGGGCGGAGCTTCCGCCGCGCCGCAGGCCGCCGCTTCGGCAGGCGAAAATGCCGTCTCCGCTCCTGTTGCCGGTACAATCTTGAAACTTGCTGTCTCTGAAGGAGCAAAGGTTGCTTCAGGCGATACAATCATCATTATAGAATCTATGAAAATGGAGCTTGAGATTAAGTCTACGGCTTCAGGAAACGTTCATTTTCTTGTTGCTCCGGGAACAGCGGTTTCCGCGCAGCAGCCTGTGGCGCAAATAGGTTAAAAATTTTGGGAGAAAAAATGATTTCATTAAAAAAAGATCCTGTCTGGATTACAAAAATATGTCTTTTAATGGTTGCCGGCGCAATGGCTCTCTCTGTTACGCTTTCGTTGTTTTCGCCGAAGGCTGCTGCACAGGAAATGGATACGGCGTCTGCTTCACAAGAAGAAGCTGTTGAATCTGCTTCGCCGGATTTATCAGGTAAATCCGCATTGCGTACGATTGACCATGTTATTCCTAATTCGCAAAACATTACTTCGATTTCCGTACCAAAATTCGCGCGAAGCCTAATCGAGACAACGGGTATTTACTCTTTTATCAACGATGCTAAGGAAATGATTACTCCAGGCGGTGAAGCTGTCTTGGTTTACGGCTGGAAAGAACTTATTATGGTTATCGTCGGTTTTGTAATTATTTGGCTGGGCGCAGTGAAAAAATTCGAGCCGCTACTGCTTATACCCATCGGGTTTGGAACTGTCTTTGTGAATATTCCGCTGGCGGGTATGGGTGAAGCGCCGCACGGTATGCTCCATATTATTTATGAAGGCGGCGTGGGCAATGAATTTTTTCCGCTGTTCATCTTCATGGGCATAGGCGCAATGACGGATTTTGGACCGTTAATCGCAAATCCCAAAACAGCGCTTCTTGGAGCGTCGGCGCAATTCGGCGTATTTGGTACGCTTTTTGGCGTTACTGCAATGAACTTCTTCCCCGGTGTTGATTTTAATCTTAAACAGGCATGCGCTACGGCAATTATCGGCGGTGCGGATGGTCCTACAACAATTTACATAGCCGCAAAACTAGCGCCTGAACTTATGGCCACCGTTGCTGTCGCCGCATACTCATATATGGCGCTCGTTCCGCTTATCCAGCCGCCTATCATGAAGGCTCTTACCACAAAAGAGGAACGGCTGATTAAGATGAAACAGCTTCGTCATGTTTCCAAAACTGAAAAAATGCTTTTCCCGATGATGGTTTTTGTGCTGGCAATTCTTCTTCTCCCTGCCGCCGCGCCGCTTATCGGTTGTTTGATGTTTGGTAATTTTATTAAAGAGCTTGGAATAGTTGACCGTATATCAAAGACATTGCAAAACGAACTTATGAATATTGTATCGGTATTATTGTCGCTTGGCGTAGGAAGCCAGATGACGCCGGAAAAATTTCTGAATCCGTCTTCATTGTCGATTGTGGCTTTGGGATTAGTCGCGTTTTGCATTGCGACTGCTTCCGGTATAATCGTTGCTAAAACAATGAATCTGTTTCTGAAAGACAAGATTAATCCGCTTATCGGATCCGCTGGAGTGTCCGCTGTCCCAATGGCGGCGCGAGTGTCGAACAAAGTCGGTCTTGAATACGATCCGGGCAATTTTTTGTTGATGCACGCAATGGGGCCGAATGTTGCCGGTGTTATTGGTACTGCAATTGCCGCCGGCGTTATGATTGCGACATACGGAAGATAAAAAGAACTAAGAGGAAAAAGCGAATGAAAAAAAAGATACTGACATTGATTTTGACTTTTACAGCATTCTCCGCTGTTTATTCAGACGCTGTTGCTTCTCTCTATTCCGGATATCATGATTATATAGATGACGAAGGAAGCCGCCGTATTTCTAGTATTTCCGCTGAGGCTGCCGCCGATTTTATATTCGGTTCAGTGGTTGGAGGAATTTTTGTAAACGGTGTCTTTGCCGTTACAGAACCAAAGTTCATACTTTGCAAACCAGGATTTGAAATAGGATGTCTTCTTTGGTATACAGATTTATTTTACCTTATAACATTTCGCGGCGCGCCTGTTTTTCATACCGAATCTTATGTAGACAAAAATATGGATATATGCGTCGGCGCTGAATACCGGAATTATTCAAGAATTTCAGCCGGTAAAAATTTATTTTTTATGTTCGGATTTGCAATGGATTATTATCTAAATAAAAAAAATATGGCTTATACAATAAATATTGGATTGGGCAGCGAAGCGTTCTTTAATACGCCGAAAGAACCAGTATTTCAAGCAGTTGAATGAGTGGCAAAGTATCTTGTTTTCAAAACGCTTGTTTACCGGTTTGTAATTCCTTTAATTTCCGCAGGCGCGGTTATTGCGCTGCTTGTTCATGTTTTAGCTGGTCCGGTACTGTCTCCCGAATATGATTTTCTGCTCGAATTCCGCCAGAGCCCGCCAATAGCGCGTGATATACTGGCTATCAGTGTTGATGATTCAGACGGAACAAAACACGTTATATCGCCTTTTGATGTTTCTCAAGTTGTTGTAACGCTTGCAGAAATGTCGGCGTCGAGTTTGTTGATACTTTCACCGGTTTTTGGCGTGAAGGAAGGTGGAAATCATGCCGCTGGTTCAGAAATTATCTACCGGTTTGATGAAGAATTCAAAACAATAAACAGCAATGTCAAAAATCTCTTTGACGGCATAAAGCTCGGTTCAATAGAGCCTAAAGATACTTCTCATTTTGTTGATGAAGTTATTACTCTTATTGATCAGAGCAAAGAACGGCTTCTTTCAGCTTCGGTTCAAACAAAAAATGCCGGCGCTGTTCATCTTGAGCAAACAATAGCGGTGTTTGACAATGTGTATATGCCCAAAGATATAGGACTTTCATTCATAAACAGCGTGTCGGATGATATGATCATAAACAGTATCCAGCGAACAGGATATTCCCATATCCAGCCGGACTATGACGGAAAAATCAGGCGTATCGCGCCGTTTATTGAAAATAATGGCGAAACGCTTGAGCATACTGCATTGACCGCGCTTAAACAGACAAAAAAGATTGATGAAAATATATTCAGCTTGCTTGATTCCACCGGCGCGTTTCTTTTTGAAGCTCCAAAACACGATGATGACTTTAAAACTATCCCGCTGAGCCTTTTTCTTGAATACGAAGATTTGGATAAAACTCTCTATAAGTTATTAACTGAAGATATGAGCCTTGCAACATACAGCGGTGTTTCTCCAGACAAGTATCCGGCTTTTTTATACGAAAAAGCCGCGCATAATTTTAATAACCTGCTTGAAAAAAATACCGGCGAATTAAAAACGCTTTGGCTTGACTCACGAACGGATTATTATCGTGCGCTTGCTGATTTCTTTGGCGGTGATACAAGAAACAATATTTCAATGTCATTTGAAAAAATCATAGAAGAAGGAAAACTTAATGAATCCGGCCGGGAAAAACTTCTTTCTGTGCATGACGGCGTACTGCGAAAATATGATATATCTCTTGATATATACCGCGAACTTTCTTCGATTCGAAAAAAAATCTCATCAGATCTGAGCGAGGCTTTTTGTATTTTGGGAGGATCCGATACGGGAGTTGCAACGCAAGAAACAATAAATTCAGCGCGTATTTCCGCACTGCTTGCCAATACAATACTCACCGGTTCGGCTGTTTCAGCCGTTAATGCAGGTCAGATTATCTTATATTCCATGATTCCGGCGTTTATTCTCATATTGATAATACTTAGACTAAGACTTATAGCATCATTTATTTGGGGAGCTTTGGGTGTCTTGGGAGTATACGCATGGTTCTGTTATAGCTTTGTATTATCAGGACAATGGCTTGATCCTGCTATTCCCGCCGCCGCAATGGGATGTGCGTGGGTGTCTTCATTGTTTTGCGCTGTAACAGCGCGCGCCGGCATGGTTTCCGGCCTGCGGCGTTCGTTCTCGGCAATAGTGTCGGCAAAAAATCTGCGGCGGCTTATTAAAACAAAGAATGAACTTCCGCGGACAAAAGCGATAAACGCAACTATTGTTGTTATCTATTATCATGGTCTTGTAACAGATAAAAATAATGCGTGTAAAACAAGCGATAATATTGAAAAATTCAGAGCTGAAGTAAAAAATATCTTTGTAAAGGAGGGCGCTGTTATAACAGGATGCGGTACAGAATATGTTGTTGCTGCATTTGGCTCTCCGCTTGAAAATCTAGCTGTTATTAAAGAAAAAACAAAACGTTCCACCAATAATATTGCGGGGAATTCAACGCCGAATAAAGCAGCGCGGCTTATTATAACAATTATATCTTCACAGCCAAAAACCCCATGGCGTTTTGGAATAGATTATGGCGAATGTTGTTTTTTTTGGTCGCCGCTGACAGGGTATACTGTTATAGGCCGCGCCGTTACGCACGCAAAATCATTGTCAAGACTTTGCCTCCAATATAAAGTAAAATCACTTGTAAGCGATGCTGCACAAGAAAAAATTACTCCGTCATTTACAAAGAAAATCAATAGTTCCCAAAAACAAAAGAAAATAGAAGATTGTTATGAGTTGATAACCGTGAAAAAGAAATCATCATACAAAACTGTTGACAAAAAATAAAAAAGGTGTCAGTCTCTAAGTTAATTTTTGTTAAAAAGCCATATCAATTAATTTCTTTAGGAGAAAATTATGATTAAAATAGCTACAATTGCCGGTTCTGATGCATCCGGAGGCGCAGGACTTGAAGCCGATCTAAAAACTTTTGAGGAATATGGCCTTTATGGAATGACGGCTGTTACGCTGATTGCAACTATGGATCCTGATAACGGCTGGGCGCATAAGGTTTTTCCTTTGTCTGAAGATGCTGTTCGTTCTCAAATGGAAACAATATTTAAAGGCGTTGGCGTATCGGCTGCCAAATCGGGAATGCTTGGCAGTTTTTTTGCGGTGGATATAACGCGCGAGTATATATCCTCATATAAAATAAAAAACTTTGTACTTGATCCGGTTATGGTTTGTAAAGGGGCTGGCGAACCGCTTAATCCTGAACTCAATAATGCTATAGCTGAAAAACTGCTTCCTCTTGCCGAAGTCGTTACGCCAAATGTATTTGAGGCCGAACAATTAAGCGGCATAAAAAATATCGGCAATACCAAAGAAATAGAAGAAGCCGCCCATATAATATATAAAAAAGGGGCGCGTCATGTGTTTATAAAAGGCCCCCGTCTTTTGGGCGCGGTTAAGGCTCAAGACTTTTTCTATGATGGAAATGATTTTGAAATTATCGAAAGCGAACTTTTGAATACTAAATGGACGCATGGCGCAGGCTGTACTGTTTCGGCGGCTATATGCGCGGGGCTTGCCCGATCTTTACCGCCGCTCGAAGCCGTTCGTCTTGCAAAAAAATTTATTACGAACAGCCTTAATTCAGGTTTTGCCCTGAACCAATGGGTTGGACCGGGTAATCCGTCCGCATGGCGTTCTTCAAAGCTGTTTTCATAAAAAAAGGGAATGAGACAATCTCTACTATTTTTAACGCTGTTATTATGCGCTGGATGTGCGGATAAAAAAACGGCGCTTTTGTGGGTAAGCCAGCCCGAATTTGTTATTTATGTACAGTATTATAATACAAGTCAGAGCAAGTATAAAATTGAAACGCAGTATGTTGAATCTCCGGCTGCTGAATTAAAAAAAGCGAAGCGAAAACCTGATATAATTATATCTGATTATCTTGATAACCGGGAAATGCTTGCCGTATTTGAAGACATACGATATTTATTCAGTAATGGATATGTAAATGACGAATTGTTTTATCCTGAATTGTTGAAGACTGGCCGTATCGGAAGGGCGCAGAGATTGTTGCCGGTATCGTTTAATCTGCCCATGATTGTTTTCTCGGCGGATGGTCAGGCTGCACCGGAAGATCCATTTGTTATTGATATTGATACTTTAAGAAAATCAGGCATAGCATATAATAAATGGTCTAGCAGCGCATGGACGCAAATTGGGTTTTCGCCCTTGTGGGATAAAAAAAATGATTTTGTATTTCTTGTAAGCCGGATGTATAACACATCTTTTAGTGAGGCTGCAAAAAATAATTCAAAAAAAAATATCCTTAAATGGGATAATACGGCGCTTGAAGCATCATTGCAGTATATCAGTGATTGGACAGCGGAATCAACGCATAGTGTTCAGTCTGAAGATGAATTTGTATATAAATATTTCTTTGATCCGGTGGAAAAACTTTTGCTGAATGAAAGAATTTTATTCGCATATATGGACAGCAGCAGTTATTTTACTTTGTATGAAGGTCAATCTAATCAGTTAAATTTTAGATGGCTTGCAGGTGAAAGTAAAATTCCTGTGCTGGAAAACAATGTTTCATTTGGTATTTGCCGCAGTTCAAAATCAAAAAAGGCCGCCGCCGATTTTTCGCACTGGTTTTTTAATGAAGATACTCAAAGACTATTTCTTGAAATGAGTTTTAATAATAAATTGAATACTTTTATTTTTGGTATTGCGGGCGGGTTTTCTGCAATGCAGTCTGTAAGCGAATTCATATTTTCACAATACTATGATAGTTTATTGGGATATATGCCCCCAGCCGGTATGCTGTCTGTTCAGTCTTCTCTGCCGTCTAATTGGCCTGAAATAAAAGAGACCGTTATAATTCCTTATATGCTTTCTGAAATAAGAGGTAAAGATAAAAGCGCTCTGCAGGATAAAATCAATGATTGGAAGAAAATTAAACAGGGGCAATTCTGAAATACTGTCATGATCAATGAAAATAAATTAATATGGAATGAATTAGAAAGAAAAACAGTCTTTACCACAAAGATTTTTTCTGTGTGTGAAGCTGTGTGTATGTCGCCGTGCGGTGCGCGCGCCCCTTTTTCTGTTTTGGAAAGTAATAACTGGGCGATTGTAATACCGGTTATAAACACTAAAAACGGAGAGGAATTTGTTATGGTACGGCAATGGCGGCATGGCGCGCGCGCAATGAGCGTGGAATTTCCCGGCGGCGTAATTGAAAGACACGAAGCCGCCGCCGCCGGCGCACAGCGCGAACTGCGCGAAGAAACAGGTTATGTTCCCTCTAGAATAACACTGATTGGCAGCATGAATCCGAATCCGGCATTTATGGAAAACTGCGTTTCTTTCTTTGTTGCCGAAGATCTTTCATTTGCCGGTAATCAGAAACTTGATGAGGATGAATATGTTAGCGTGGAACTTCATCCTGTTGATGAAGTTATAAAAAATATGGGCAGTCCTCCTTATATTCATGCGCTGATGGCGGCGGCACTTAATTTTTGGATTAAATATCGTTCAGATAACGTCCGATAAAGAAAGTGTGGAGGGTCAGTATAATGAATAATACTGAAAATGCCGTGCAGATACTTCGTATTTTTGATGAAGAATTTGCCGTGCTTGTTGAAATTGAAGAGCTTCAAGAAGTTGTCGAAGCCGCCGTATATGAAAAAAAATGGACGAACTTTGAAAACGCCCAGAATTGCCTAAACAAGCTTTGCGTACAGCTTGAAGAGCTGGAAGCGCGCCGCATTACTCTGTTTCAGAATCAAGCCGGTGAAAACACCGGTAAAAATTTTTATGCTTGGGCGGCGTCTTTACCCGAACCGGAAAGAACTCAGATTATGAACGGATACCGGAAACTGAAATATAAGACATCAAGCATAAAATCTCAGAACGAAGCTTTTGGCGCGTATTTAAATGATATGCAAATCATTGTAATGGGCTTTCTTGATGCGGTATTTCCTGAGCGGCGCGCCGGAATTTATGGGCGGCAGGGCAGTATTCGCGGAGCTGATATGCGCCGCGCAGTACTTGATAAACAATTCTGATTAGGCATATAATTATATTGAAAAAAGCATATTGAGGGGAATATGGCAAGAACTTTATTATTATTACTTTTAATTGCCGTTGTTGTCGCCGGAGGGCTTGTTTGGTTTGACTACCTCAACGTACTGGATATAAAAACAGTTTTATCGCCTGCTTATAAGCTTTTGGGTCTTGAAGGCCGCAGTCAGCCGGATATGGCTAAGAACGAAATACTCGATCTTAATAATGAGCGTCTTGCAGTACGGCTTGAGGCGCTTGATTTACGTTCGCTTGAGCTTGATAAAAAAGAATTGAACATCAATGATCAGGAAGCGCAGCTTGCTCAGGTTGCATCAGAGCTTGAAGACAGGCAGAAAGGCCTTGATGAGCGTGAAAAATCCATGACGGCGCAGGAAGATATGAATGCAGTCAAGAACAAGAATATTGAACGTAACGCGCGTAATCTTAATGGTATGCCGCCTCAAAACGCCGTTGCTATAATTGCCGCTATGGATGATCAGGATGCTATCGATGTGCTTCTTAAAACAGAAGAGATAGCAAAAGAAGAAGGATCGGCGTCTATTGTTCCATTCTGGCTTTCTCTTATGGATGCGCAGCGCGCTGCTGATTTACAGCGGAAAATGGCTGAGCGTCCCAACTAATATGACAGTGAAATTTTTATTGGGCGCGTATTGCGCGCTGGTTACCGCCGCTTTTTGCACAGCACAGGACGAAGCCTTACAACGCGATACCCTTAAATACGGTACAGACAATGAAATAAGCGCTCTTATCAATACGCTAAAAAAAGACAATGCTGATTATTTAGATAATGATCTGACTCAAATTGTACAAAATACAAAAAACAGCAAAATAAAATCTCAGATTATAGGGTTCTTTGCAGAGCGTGAAAAAAAAGGATTAGAAAATGATGCCATTTATATTATTGAAAACCGCGATGAGATAGAAAGCTCTAATGTACTTTCAGCAATAGATTATCTTAGGGCGATAAAGTACACAAAAGCGCAGGATGTTTTGCGCGCTCTTCTTGAGGTGGACGAAGAAGTCTATACAAATGCAGTGATAAAAGCGATTGGAACGGCGACTGACGCAACAAATGCGGACAGTACAGCGGATTATCTTATATCATATTATCAAGAAAAAAATCCGGCGGATGATTTTCAGCGCAGCGTAATTCTTGCTCTTGGTGAAACACGCTCAAAAAGAGCGACCGCTTTTCTTAACGGCATCATAAGCGAAAATGAACGCGCAGGCCTTACAATAGCCGCACTCTCGTCTGTAGCCAATATAGCTGATGATAATTCGCTTAATGTTGTAATACATGCAGCTAGTTCAAAAGATCCTGTGATTCGCGCCGCGTCTGTTGAGGCTCTAGGCAGTTTTAACGGAGATGCGACCGTAAAAGCTCTATTGGATGCGTTTCGTGATTCTTTTTACAAAACACGGCTGGCTGCGGTAAAGTCTGCGGGAAAGCGCCGGATTAAAGAAGCGGTGCCGTATCTTAAATTCCGTATTGAAAAAGACGATGTGCCTGCTGTACAGGATGAAGCAGTGCGTTCACTTGGGTTGATAGGCGATAATGAATCCAATAATATTCTTGAATCATTTTTTGACGACAAAAAAACGGCGGATAGACTTAAAATTATCATTGCTGAAATGTTGATAAAAACAAATGCTGATGAATTCACTGATAAAATTATCGCCAAACTTGATGAATCAAAAAGACTTAATCAAAAACAATTGTATAAAGGATTAATCAATGCGCTTTCCAAAGCGGAAACACCGCGTATACAGCCGCTTGTAGCAAGGCTTTTTGCCTCAAAAGACGCTACGGACAAAGCATACGCGCTTGAGTTGACGGCAATTAATAAGTTTGGCAATTTTGCGCCGGAAGTGGGGCATCTTGCTTCAGAAAGTAATTCAGGACTTGCCCGAAAAGCAAAAGAAGTGCTGGAAAAACTTCAATAGTATAAGTGAGGCGGATTCAACGTGTGTACTGAAATGCAGGGCTTAACTGATACTCATACTCATCTTTCATATCTTTCAGGAAAAGGAATAGCCAATGATTGCATAGACAATCTTTTTAATGAAGGTTTTGGGTTTATGCTTGATATTGGAACACGCGCCGGCGATCTTGCCGGCAGGGTGAAATGTCTTTCGTGTTATAATAACGTGCGTTTTGCCTGCGGTATTTGGCCTCATCGTGAGTTTCTTGATAATCCTGAAGAAAACGCCGCTAAAATGGAAAAAGACATTGACGGCGCTCCTGAAAGTCTTGTTGTCGCAATAGGAGAGTGCGGGTTTGACAAGCGTGAAAATCCTCAGTTTTCGTGTGGAGAAGAAAGACTTCTTGAATTACAGCTTGATATTGCCGCACGAAAATGCCTTCCTGTGATTATTCATTCACGTGACGCTCCAGAACAGACTATTGCGGCGCTTTCTCGTTTCCCTTCAGTACATGGCGTGATACATTGTTTTTCGTATACCGGCAGTGAGGCAAAAACATTTCTTGATATGGGTTACTACATATCGTTTGCAGGCAATCTTACCTATAAAAATGCGCATAATCTTCGCAGCGCGCTCCTGTACATTCCGCAGGACAGGCTTCTTTTAGAAACGGACTGTCCGTATCTTGCGCCGTCTTTCCACCGGGGAAAAGTTTGCCACCCCGGTATGATTATTGAGACGTATAAAGCCGCCGCTGAAATTCTTAAAATTGATATAATTGAACTAAAGCGTCTTATTGCGGAAAACGCAAGGAAGTTATTTAGGGTTGACACGCAGGCGTAAACCGCATACTTGACAGCGGCGGATTAATTTAATATACTTATACTGCTTATTGATAGATTGTGAAACCATTTGAGCATAAGCAAGGCTGGTTGTTTTTATGAAGAAATTCAATGTTTTGTACGTGCTTTTTGTGCTAGTCATGACTGGGTGTTCTGTGGAAGGCGAATCTACAGATGATGATGGCGCGGTTCCAGCAGGCGCGTATGCTATTATGATAGGCGGTGATGCCAGCGGACGAATTACTGTTAAGCAATATGCGTACGAAAATGATGTTGTTGTATTTGCATTTTCAGAAAAACCTGGATCGTATCTTTCTACAGGTTCTTTAAATGTAAAAGGCAAGAACGGCTATGTAAACATCTCTCATGTGAATGGCGTAAAAGGGAAAATTCAATTTATTATGCCTGCGTCTTCCGTTATGATAAATGGTAAATTTACAGCTCAGGATGCCAGCAATAATTGTAACTTGAATCTTTCAACATCAGATAGCGAATGTAGTTTAGAACTGGTAGAAAACGGCGGCGTTGATTATATTTTAACCATGCCGTATGAAAAAACATCAGCGAATTTAGATATTGAACCGCAGTCATCCGGAGGTTTTTGTACCTGGGATTCAAACAACCTAAGTGATATTAACGAAGGTCTTAGTTCTATGGATATTACCGTAACTGCTCAGGCGGGAGCAAGAAAGTCTTTTAAGGTAAAAATTGTCCGGCTGCCTAATACCGATATTCGCGCTGAAATTAACGCAAGCGATTTTAGCGCGATAAGTTTTTCCAGAGCTGACTGGAATACCGCGCCTGCAATTCCGTTTTACATTAATAATGCTCCGGTAACGCTTAAAATTGATGTGTGTGATACTGATAATTTGAGTAATATAGTTATTCTGGGTATTGATGATTATCATGATTTAGATACCGGCAGCTTAACCGGAAATTATTCTCTTCAGAGTGGTTTTAATGGAAGCACTTCAACGGATTCTCGAAAAATAGGAACTATTAGGGTTACGGCTACAAAGGTATGGGAAGGCGAATCATTTACAGGTGAAAAAATATATTCTCTTACGCTTAAGCGAGATGCGCCTGCGGCTAGACCGAATGGACCTCTTGCTACAGGAGGAACGACTAGTTATATTAAGAGACCTAATGATCCGGACTGGGATGAAGTTCATGTCTTTAAAACAGTTGGAAATACTAGTTTTATTGTTTCTAATTCGTTGCCGGCTGATTCTGTTCGCATGGTTCTTATCGGCGGCGGCGGCGGCGGCGGCAAGTCGATAGGCGCGCAGAATGCTTCCGGCGGCGGCGGCGGCGGTATTCTTATACGGAATAATGCAGCGCTGCCAAGAGGCAACTACACAATAATGGTTGGCGCGGGCGGCGTTGGCGGCGCATTGGATAATTCAAGTGAACCAGCCGGCGCGGATAAAAAACAAAAAGTAAGAACTTATAACGGACAAAACTCCGTTATGACAGGGCCTTCCGGTTTTGCGGCGCTTACTGCGTTTGGCGGCGGCGGCGGCGGCTGGCACGGCGATGGTGATGGCGCTCCTGGCGCAGACGGCGGTTCCGGCGGCGGCGGTTATTCGAATAACGGCGGCGGTGGAATCTCTCTATCAGGACAGGGAAATAGCGGCGGCGCTCATTGGCATGACGGAACCGCTGGCGGCGGCGGATATGGTTCTGCGGGCAGCAATAATGGAAATGGCGGTGTAGGAATCGTAAAAAGCGCTATTCCGGCAATGGACGGCATTACAGGTATTCCTGATGAATTTGCCGGCGGCGGAGCTGGCGGAACTGGGTCTGCAAGTCATGGCGGCGGCGCTCAGTCTGATGGCACAAGTTTTACGGGCGGCGGCGGCGGCGGTTATAGCGGCAATCATGGTTTTGCGGGCGGATCAGGTATTGTTGTAGTACGTTTTCGTCATGGCTCTTCTTTACAGTAGAGAGCGTTAAACAGTATGCTATCGTTTGCTATGCTTCCTGTAGGAATTTTATCCGGTGAAAAACGATTTTATATTCGGGCTTTCCTTCAACTAAATATACAGGAACCGCCCGAAAAGGACTAGCGTAATGAAGATTCGCAATTTAATGGAAGACATTGTTCTGGTTGAAGTTGAAAGTGTATGCAAGGATATTAAAAATAATCCTGCGTATGAAGATCTCTGTGTCTGCGATCAATGCCGGCTTGATGCTGTATGTTATGTGCTAAATCGTGTAAGTCCGCGCTATTTTGCGTCAAGCAGAGGCCTTGCGCGGGAAGAAATTTTTTCTTTTGAAAAACAGCAAAAAGATGCTGATTTGATAGCCCTTATATTTGAGGCGTTTAAGACTGTCGCGCATAACAAACGTCCTAATCGCAGTCATAGAAGCGAAGAAACGCATAACGGCGGGTTGACGCGCGCAAATGCGGTTTTTAATATTCCTGTCATAATGGGGTGTATTCTGAATGGACAAAACTTTGCTCCAATGACCGGTGTGAACGTAGAATTGTATATTGAAAATGAGTTAGTTAAAATGAATAATGAAAATTGGCAGAATCCGTATTTCTTGAGTGATAAAACAAACGGGGCATTTACTTTCTGGCCGGAAAGCATCTCTTCTAAAGAAAAAGGCGAACAAAAAACAGTTAGTTTTTCAATTTGCGTTCAGGCGGATAATTTTGAACCGCTTCGTCATTTCTTTGAGTTAACCGTAACAAGCGAACCAGATATAATAGAGTCTATATCGATGGGAAACACTCTTAAAATACCTAATTTATATATGTTTCCGCCTGAAAAAAAATAACAATGTTTTTTTCAATTAAAAAATATTTCTTTGCGTTACATATTTTATTTTTTACGGCGTTTATATGTTTTGCCCGTGATATAATTGTTTATATTGAAGACGCTGATTTGGCCATACCCCTTGAAGGCGCCGTTATTCATACGTGGGATAATCATGAATTTGTCTGCAACGATGAAGGCATTGCGGTTTTTTCTGTACCGGATACAAGGCCTGTTTTGCTCCAAATAACATATCCGGGATACAAAACCGAGCGGATTACAATACCCGCTTCTGCTGCGGAAGGCAGCGCAGTTAAATCACGCTTTACAATTTTTATGCGTATTGACAGTATGCTGGAAAATAAAGAACTGGTTTTTGTAGCGGAAAAAACAAACGAAGGCACCGAAGTAAAATCAGGCCGCAGTGTTTCGATTGCAGGAAAAGATCTTGCACGTATATCAGAAATTGGATTTCTGGAAGATGTTATGACCGCCATTAAACTTCTTCCCGGCGTTGGATATACAGGCATGTTTGATGCAATGCCTTCAATACGCGGCGGGGATCCCGGAGATCTTGTTGCCGTTCTGGATGGATTTTACATAGAAAACCCCTATTTCTGGGGCGGCGGCGTTTCAATATTTGATCCTCACATGATAGAAAGCGCAAGACTTTCACACGGAATTTTTTCTTCACGTTATGGCCATACAATTTCCGGATTGCTCGAACTTACATCAAAAACTCCATCCCCAACTGAAACCGAGATTGAACTTGGCCTTTCAAGCAGCGTCGTAAACCTGAATGTGTCAATACCATTCCGCAAAGGCGGTATTATGGTTATGGGGAAGGCAACTTATTGGGATGGCTATATCGCGTTACTAAAATGGATTCCAGGAATGGAGGCCATTACCGTAGCGCCGTATATCAGAGCCGCCGCTTTTTCCGGCAATTACCGGTTTACAAGCGCTGTTGAAATGACATTCAACGGATTTATAGGCGGAGACGGCGTTGGCTTGAGTTATAAAGATTCTTTTGAAATTGATAAACAAAAGCAAGATATTGATATGAATTATAAGTGGGACAGCCTTCAAGGATTTCTTATTTCAGGATTAACATTTAATCCGCGCAATTCCATGGTTTTACGGGGAACGGCAGGCGGCGGCTTTTCAAAAACATTTCTTAACGGCGATATGAGCGGCAATTTGTATTTATTTAACAAGGCTGACTTTATTAGTTATATGCTAGGTTTAGGCGTCTCTCCAATGTTTTTACCTGACAACTATATTATTAATGGCCGTACTCTTATGAAAATTGACAATACAACGTATACCGCCCAGACTCGTATTGACTATGATTGGGAAATAGGCGGCGGTTTTCTTTTTGCGGCAGGCGTTCAGGAATTTTATAACCGCTGGACGCGGTATATTTTGCTTAGAGGTCCTCAGGATATTCTGGCAAAAAACTTCCCCAATACTCCTCCAGGAATAGGATTGCCATTGGACAGTTTTTATGTGAATGTGGATATTCCGTATATGCCTCCCATAGAAGGGTATAATCAAGCGCTGATAAGCTCCGCATATACTTTGTTGGAGTATAAAAGTCCGCAGCAAAAATTTGGCGCGGAACTTGGCCTGCGTGTTGATCATCTTTATTTCATTGGAAAAGATTTTACAATACAGACATATCCAGCGGTTAACCCGCGTCTTAACATGGATTTTAATATATTAAAAAATAAAGGCTTTTTTAATTCATGGGATATTACAGCCGGTGCGGGATTTTTTTCATCTCTTACCGACAATATATCGTCATTGCAGAGTTCTGACGGCATTGATGATTTTGAGCTAAAGCAGAACCGCTCATTGACCAGTCTTTTTGGTACAAATATTCGTTTCCTTGATAACTGGAGTTTCAATGTTGAATTCTACTATAAATATATTTTCGATCGCGCATATTCACTTAACAAAACCAGAGCTGAAAACGGACAAAATGATCCTATAGACTATTACTTTAACGGAGAAGGCCGCGTTTGGGGATTCGATTTCATGCTGCAAAAGTATCAATCAAGATATTTAGACGGCTGGATCTCGTATACTTTTACATGGGCGCGTTACAAAAATCCGCTTATGATTGACCGCAATGGTAATCTACTTGAAGGCGATTGGCGCTGGCCAAGCTTTCATCATTTTCATAATTTAAATCTTGTGATGAATATAAAGCCTGCTAAACGTTATAATATTGCTGTTCGATTTAGCTTTGCGTCAGGCGCGCCTCTTTCTGTTGCAGGTGAAATAACATCCTATCCGGTTCTTATTGTTCGTCCAGATGCTCCGCCTTCTTTTATTCAAGAATATAAACGTTCTTCATCTTATTCTGATACGCGGCGCGATGGTTTTGCGCTTCCGCTTGATATAAAATTCTCAAGATTTTCGTTTAATAAAAATGGCAAGGCGCAGGGTGAATTATATCTTGCTGCTGAAAATGCGCTGTCGTTCCTTAAAACACGTGATAAGAATACAACATTTAATCAGTATACAGGTACTGAAGTTAAAGGCAGTGATAGGGAGAATTACCAAATGCCGATTCCAATGGTATCTTTTGGCATAGTGTGGAGTTATTAATGGCTTATTTGACAGGTTTTCATGCAATAGAGGAACATATACGCGCGGGAAAGACGTCAGGCGTACTGCTTGTTGCAAAAGCCGGGCCGCGGGCAAGGGAAATCGCTGCGCTTGCCGCCGAAAAAAAAATCCGCGTTGAACGGGCCGGTGTCCATGAGCTTGACCGGCTGGCAAAAGATCATCGCGGCGTTGTGCTTGAAATTGACGGCGATCCGTCTTTCTGCGGCAATTTTGAAGAGATGCTTGACAGTCTCAACGGGAAAGAAAACGCCCTTGTTGTAATTCTTGATGAGATAACTGATCCACACAACTATGGCGCGATTATCAGATCCTGCGATCAGTTTGGCGCGGATATGGTTATTATAAGAAATAAACGCACGGCAAGACACAGTGATATTGTCGCCAAATCTTCCGCCGGCGCCGCCGCATGGATTCCCATTGCTGAAACGCCTAATTTGCCGCGCGCTGTGGAGGCGCTTAAGGCTGCTGGTTTTTGGATTTATGGCGCGGATATGTCCGGCGAATGTATCTTTGACAGAAATATGCGCGGGCGCTGTGCCGTAATATTCGGGAGTGAAGGCGGCGGTTTATCACGGCTTTTGCGCGAAACATGCGATGTTCTTGTTGCTGTTCCGTCATTGGGTAGAATTGATTCTCTTAACGTATCAGTTGCTGCTGGAGTTGTGCTTTATGAAATTACCCGCCAAAGGCTGCAGGGACATCATTAAAATCCGTTGCGGCGCATATTTTATGGCGGGAAATCCTCCTTGACCCACTTCACCTTGTTTGTTGTATTGCGTATCATAAATGTATGAAGAATACTACTGTCGGCGGCGTGTCAAGGCGCGCTTCTTTTGACCATGTGTTTATAGCAATCGTTGTTCTCTTAACTGGAATGGGGCTTGTAACATTGTACTCGGCGTCGTACGCTTTTGCCGGCAGATGGTATGATAATCGCATATATTTGATTATAAGGCAAGGAATTTACGCTGTTGTTGGCTTGTCTTTTTTTATCGCTGCGTGCCATGTAAATATAGAAACTCTGCGTAAATTCATAACTCCTGTTATACTTGGAACACTAGTGTTTTGCGTTCTGCCGTTCTTTCCGGTTGTAGGCATAAATTTAGGCGGAGCATCGCGCTGGATTAAAATCGATGATTGGACATTTCAGCCGTCAGAAATCGCAAAGTTTTCTCTTCCAGTTTATCTTGCTCATATACTTGACAAAAAACAGGATAAAATAAATGACGTTAGAGAAGGACTCATGGCTCCTGTGGTCGTAACCTTGCTTTTCTTTATTATAATCTATTTGCAGAACGATTTTTCAACGGCGATTTTTATAATGATAAATACCCTTATCATATTCTTTCTAGCTGGTATAAAAATGAGATATTTTATCAGCGCGGCAGTAATGTTTGTTCCAATTTCAATTTTACTTGTTATAACAAAAGAATATCGACTGCTTCGTGTGCTTGCGTTTCTTGATTCAACATTCCAGCCGCTTGAAGCCGGTTTCCAACAGGATGCCGCCGAGAAAGCTTTGCGCTTTGGCGGGTTTATGGGACGCGGCATTGGACAGGGCGAGTGGAAAATTTCGAGCGTTCCGGCGATTCAATCTGATTTTATTTTTGCGTCATTTGCTGAAGAAACAGGGTTCATGGGCGTAATAGTGTTTATGCTTTGTTTTTGTATCTTTGCTTTTCGGGGGTATCGTATAGCGCTGCGGTCAAATCAAATGTTTCACGTGCTGCTTTGCGCTGGTCTTGTAACATCAATTATCCTGCAAATGTTGATGAATATCTCTGTAGTTGCCCGCCTTGTACCGGTAACCGGCGTGCCGCTTCCATTTTTTTCCGCCGGCGGATCTTCGCTGATTACAACTTTAATGGCGTCAGGATGTATCGCAAACATATCACGCATCTGCGAAAAGGCAAAAGGAGCAGGCGGTGATTGATCAAATTATTGACGTGGATAAAATCGAAATACAAAACCACGCGGATAAAGAAAATAATCATGCCACTTTAAGAAAATATCCTGTACGAATTTTAATTATGTGTTCGATCCTTTTGTTTGGTGAATTAGTTTGGATTTTTATAATATCTCCATGTATGCCGCTATCATCTGTTAATATAACAGGAACTGAAATAAATAATGCTCTGATACTGGAGAAAGCCGGAATAACGCCGCGTACATCGTATTTTTCATTTAATGAAAAAAAAACAAGAGAAGCCTTGCTTTCAATACCGGTAATTGAAAATGCTGAGATAATAAAAAAATTTCCTGATACAGTTATCATCAATCTGCGTGAACGTGTTGCTGTTGCTCTTTCACTTGTTCCGCTTGATGAACGTATAATGCCTGTTATATTTGATAAAGCTGGAGTTGTTTTTCAGATAGGTGATGAAGGGGGTATTGCAATAAATAATAATTTGCCTATAATATCAGGATTGGTATTTGAAAGAGTGAAGGTGGGTTTACATCTTCCTGATTTTGTTATACCATTATTGTATGATATTAAGGAGTTAGAAGATAATACTCCGGAACTGCTAAATGCAATTTCGGAAATACGTATTAATAAAAAAACGAATGATAGCTTTGATGTAACAGTATATCCATCATCAAATTCTGTGCGTATTAGAATTGGCGCGGAACTTAATGCGGAAAAAATAAGTTATGCTTTACTGTTACTTGATGTATTGAAAGAACGGAATATAAATGTGGATGAAGTCGACTTTAGGTCGGGAACTGCATCGTATAAAACGAAGAATTAGTAGGCGAATAGTTCTGAAGCGTTTGCTTCAAATGGGAGGGTTATTCTGGCTAACGAAGAATTAACTGTTGGGCTTGATATAGGCACAACAAAAGTTTGCGCAATTGTAGGCGAACGTAACGAAAATGGGATCCTGGAAATCACAGGAGTTGGGGAAAGCGCATCGCTTGGAATGCGCCGCGGCGTAGTTGTAAATATTGAATCTACACTACGTTCTGTTGTGCAGGCTATCGAGGCTGCAGAAATGATGAGCGGTCGTGAAATCAGGCACTGCTGGACAAGTATAGGCGGCGCTTCTATTGAAGGGCTTATTTCGCGGGGTGTTGTTGCCGTAAGCGGTAAAAACCGCGAGCAGCGTGAAATAAGCGAGGCTGATATAGACCGCGTTCTTGAAGCGGCGCGCGCTGTTGATTTTCCGGTTGACAGGGAGATTCTTGAAGTTATCCCACAGTCTTTTACTGTTGATTCTCAAAGCAGTATTCGCAATCCCATAGATATGATAGGCGTACGGCTTGAGAGCGAAGTACACATCATTACGTGTTCTATGACGAGCGCGCAGAATCTTGTGCGTTGTGTAAACCGTGCGGGTTTTATGGTAGATGGACTTATTCTCCAAACATTGGCCGCCGGAACCGCAGTGCTTACTGAAGAAGAAAAAGATTTAGGGGTTGCCGTAGTGGATTTGGGCGGCGGTACGACGAATGTACTTGTTTACGGTGATGGAACGCCGTATGCAACTTTTTCAGTACCGGCTGGAGGAAATCAAGTAACAAGCGATATATCAATCGTAAAAAATGTCTCTATTGAAACTGCGGAAAAAATTAAAATTGAGGCGGGCTGCTGTTGGGCATCTCTTATGGAGTACCTTGACGAGGACATTATTGTGCCGGGTATGGGAGGGCGCTCCCCGTTCCCTATTCCGCGTTCGCTTATTCTTGAAATAATAGAACCCAGAATGAAAGAAACATTCAGTCTTGTTAAAGACAAACTTGATAAAATTGTCTCTTCCAGACCTTTGGGCGGCGGCATTGTACTTACTGGCGGCGGCGCGAAATTGCTTGGCGCGGCGGATCTTGCCGCTCATGTATTTAACTTTCCCGTACGGCTTGGTCAGCCATTGCCGCTTGGCGGGCTTGCAGCGGATTACCGGAGTCCTGAGTATGCGACGGCCGTAGGGCTTGTTATAGAAGGAGACGCGCGTGCCCGGCAGGTTATGTACAGCGGAAGCGAGGGCAAATTGCGTGAAGGCGGCGGGCATAGTCCAATAGGCCGCTTTGTAAACTGGGTAAGGGGCGAATTTTTTTAAATTTTTATGAATCATTATGGAAGAAATTTTAAAATGCTAGTACATTTTATATTTAATGTTATAGATAGTAATCGGAAAGCGGTGACAAATAATTGCGTTTTCCGAGAACGGGGGGGAGTATGAATATTCTTGGAATTTCAGAGCAGCATGTTACAGGTCCTAGTCCAACAGTAATCAAGGTAATTGGTACAGGCGGCGGCGGCTGCAATGCGGTAAACCGTATGATTGAGTGCGGTTTAGAGAATGTGCGTTTTATCGCGGCAAACACTGATTTACAGGCATTAAACCGCTGTAAATCAGACAACAGATTGCCCATTGGGTCAAAGCTTACACGCGGGCTTGGCGCAGGCGGAAGGCCGGAAGTTGGCGAAAACGCCGCGATGGAAGACCGTGAAATGATTGCCAACGCGCTGCAAGGCGCTGATATGGTTTTTGTAACAACGGGAATGGGCGGCGGCACCGGTACGGGGTCTGCGCCTGTCATTGCACAAATAGCGCGGGAGTGCGGCGCTCTTACTGTAGGCGTGGTTACCAAGCCATTTGACTTTGAAGGAAAGTATAAAATGCGTCTTGCGGACGAAGGCATAGCGAAAATGCGTGAAGCTGTTGATACGCTTATCGTTATTCCGAACCAGCATTTGCTTCAGCTTGTTGACAGACATATTGGCATGAGAGAAGCGTTTAAAAAAGCTGATGATGTGCTTAGGCAGGGTGTCCAGGGCATTTCTGATTTAATTACACGAGAAGGCGAAATTAACATTGATTTTGCGGATATTCGTGAATTTATGGTCGGTCAAGGGGATGCACTGATGGGTATTGGCGTGGGAAGCGGTGAGAACCGTGCAACAATAGCGGCCAGAGATGCAATGAGTAATCCGATGCTTGAAGATTCAACAATACTTGGCGCCAAACATGTTCTTGTCAATGTAACCGCCGGAGAGAATTTTTCTCTGCCTGAATTTGAAGAAGTTGTAAAGATTATTACTGAAAACGTTGACGAAGACGCCGTTATAAAATCAGGCTGGATTTTTGATAATACTATTGAAGATCGAATTCTTGTTACGGTAATTGCCACAGGTTTTACCAGTGCCGCCGCGCTTTCATTTGAAGGGAGGAATTTTTCTGAAAAAAGCAAAATTAAAAAGAGTGAACGTCCTGATTTTCTTCAAGTTGATGAATTTGACAGAATAACAGGCCAATCGCGGAAGGAAAACATGGAGCGTGGTGACGGCTATTATGATATACCTACTGTTTTACGTGAATCAAATCGTTTTCAGATTGATGAGATTTCACGGAGAAAGTATATAGGATAAGAAACTGAAACTCGTACAATGGGATTAGGTGATAAGGCTGAAGGGCTAAAATTTGCCGTTTCTAATTTAACGGGATCTGTTTTTATTCGGGTAAAAACTCTTTTTTCAAGAAAAGATGTTTTGATTTTGATTGCCGTGTTCGCGTTTTTAGGTGTTCTTTCGGTTGTAAGTACGATTATTTTTGTTAAGGTGAGCCAAGGCGGAGCTAAAAAGCCCGCCGCTCCCCTTTTCAGAGCGGACAAAATTTCCGGCGAAGATATTTTTTTGCCAAATGAACCTGATTTCTTGCCGGAAGTACTCTTTGAACAAGAACAAAAGAAACAATGGACTCAAGATGATGCCGAACAATACTGGACAGATCCGAGAGAATTCGGAGGTGAGTTGTTGCAGGAAAAAATGAGCGGAATAATCGACAAAATAATGGAGCGTATTCCGTGAAAAATCTATTTATGGGTACTGTGTTGATTTTTTCTCTCTCGTTTTTGGCGTCATGTGCAAGTTCAGGACTCAATTCCGGCCGTAACCCAAATGCCTTTGAGAAAGGCGCTGCGGCAAATGACGGAATTGATGAAAAGCCTGAAATTTATATTCCGTGGACAAATCCGCTTGAAACCAGCGCTGCGTTTGTACCAAAAGAACCTGATTTTGTTTCTACAATACCGCCGGATGCGGCTGTAACTAAGCCGGAAACCGGCACTGAAACTTTAGCCGTTGCGGAAAACCCCGCTGTAAATACGGCTCTGCCCGCTGCGCCGGTTTCTCTGGAATCTCCGGCGCAGGCCGCTCAAAAAGATGTTTCGCCTATAGCCGCTAAACCGGCGCAGCGGCCTGCGGCTATTCCCAAAAATCCGAATCCGCCTACGGAAAATCCGTCTGCGGAAACGCCTAAAGCGTCCGCTACGCCGCCTTTGCCGCCTAAAACAGTCCGGCCTGCGGAAATGCCTTCTTCCGCTGTGAATATTCCACAGGAGACTATGACGCGTACCGCTGTTTTACCGGCGCGGCTTCATCCTACGGAAACTGAGCCAAAGGAAAAAAATTTGTTTTCACGATCGGTTCGGGCGCTTACCGGACAAATAGTCGAAGTTCCATTTCGTGGAACGGGCTGGGTGTATTTGGGAGAACAGGATTCTAAACGCGGTATAACCTATCAGTCACGGCGGCTGGATAATGACGGGCAGACATTCATATTTCAGGCCGATTCGCCGGGTTCATATCATCTTAAATTTAGCAAGCAGGATTTTGTTAATAATATGTTCATTAATGATACTGTTGAAGTTATAACGGGAGACGAGGATGATGGCAGTGCAGGTAAATTCCCTACAGCAGATACACAACGCGTAAGCGCCGGGCCGCGATGGCCTCTTCCAGGTGATTTAGCCGTTTCTGGAGCGGAAACTGCCGCCGCTAAAGCCGTGTCGCAAGATTTTACCGGTCAAACTTCCTTCCGTCAAACAAGACTGGCGGACATATCAAATACCGGTTCTCAGCAGACTACAGACGCGCAAATTCCGGTAGAGAATGCGTCGTTCAGCGGAGATACTGTAAGTACGCCTAATGAGGGAGAGAATCCTGTACAAAAAATTGATTATCTGACGCAGGCGCGTTCAGATTTTTCAGCCGGAAAATTTCCTGATCTCGTTAATTCGCTTGATCAGTACCGTAATGAGAATATCAGCATAACCGATGAAATGTGGTGGTTTTACGGACAGGCGTTTGAATCAAATAGTCCTGTGCGTGATATAAAAGCCGCTGTTGATTCTTATCAGCATATAACACGCGATTTTCCTTTAAGTAAATATTACGATGACGCAAAAGGCAGAATCGCTTATCTTAATAAATTTTATTTTAATATAAGATAATTTTTATGGTCTGCAAGTTCTCTATTTATTGAGAGAACGCGAACATAGTTCAAGAAAAATATCCATATCATTATCTGTTCCTATTGTAACGCGCAAAAAATCTTGTATGCGTGGTTTATTGAATCTTCGTGTAAGAACGCCATTTTCCCGCAGCCGCATAAAAAAATCTGCGCCGGACAGCAAAGGATGCTTGATAAAAATAAAGTTGGCGCTTGAACGCAATACTTCAAATCCAAGAATATTAAGCCTGCTGCTTATACGCTCTCGTGTAGCGATAACTTTTTCGCAGGTCATGCTAAAGTAATCACGGTCAAGAACAGCCGCGCGGGCAGCTGTTTGGGCCAGCATATCAACAGTGTAAGAATTAAATGAATCACGAATACGTTCCAGCGCGGCAATAAGATTTGCGCTGCCAATCGCGTAACCTGCTCGAAGGCCGGCAAGCGAATAAGATTTGGAAAATGTATGAACCGAAAGAATGTTATTGTGGCCGCCGCCGGAAAGAAAAGGAACGATGCTTGCGTCTGCAAATGCGCTGTAGGCTTCGTCAACAATAACGACGGCGTTATGATGTTTTTGCGCTGCCGCAATTTCAAGAATATCTTCGGGCTGCATCGCTATTCCTGTAGGCGCATTTGGATTTGCTATTATTACGCCGCCTGACGGTTCAAAATAATCGCGCTTTTTAATATGCCAGTTGGCGGAAAGCGGGATCTCACGGTATGGCAATGACCATAACGCGGCATATACCGGATAAAAGCTGTATGTTATATCAGGAAACATCACCGTGTGCGCCGTTTTGTTATTTTCAGCGCCCTTTACGCTGCCGGATTGAAAACACGGCGGTGTCTCAAAAAAAGCGCCGAATGCAAATGCAAGAATTTCATCTGATCCGTTGCCGGCAAAAACTTCTTCCCTGCGTACGCCGTATATGGAGGCTATCGCGTTACGCAGGTCAGTGCATTCCGGATCCGGATAAAGTCGCAGCCGGTTAATGTCAATTTTTTGTAACGCTTCAAAAACCGCCGGAGAAGGCGGATATGGATTTTCATTTGTATTGAGTTTTATAAGAGTTTTATCGCGGGGCTGCTCGCCAGGAATGTACGGCGTTATGCTGCATACTCTGCTGTTCCAGTATTCGCTCATTCCCCAAACCTTTTTTTCTTGCCGGGATTTTCTTTGTGTCTTCTAGCAAGCTCATTCAGCGCTTCATCCACAGAGATTCCGTGCTTTGACATAAGCAGCAGAACATGAAAAAAAAGATCCGCCGCTTCCCACACCGTTTCTTCACGGTTTCTTGCCGTACATATTTCGTAGGCCTCTTCCATTACTTTGCGTTTTACTTTATCAATAGAGAGCGATGCAGTGTATGATCCTTCGGGCGCTGTTTTTAAACGGGTTTCAATAATTTCTTGTAAATACTGAAAAGTCATGCGCCGGCTCGTTTCAAAACACGACCAGTCGCCTGTATGACAAACGCTTCCGTCAGGGTTGACAATGGCAAGAAGCGCATCGCGGTCGCAGTCGGCGCGCAGGCGCAGTAATTGTAGCGTATGTCCTGAAGTTTCGCCTTTCATCCAAAGTTTTCGGCGGGTACGGCTGTAAAAACAAAGATTTCTTCGTTTGAAAGTTTCGGTAAGCGCCTCGCGGTTCGTATAGCCTGTCATCAAAATTTGTCCGTCAGGGCTTTGCGCTATAATAGGGAGTAACGGAGGCGATTCAAAGCCGTCCTCAGATTTTATAGTAATTGCTTTTCTCCAGTTAAGGCTTTCTATAAAAGCATCGGCAAGGCTGATTTTGCCTGTGTATAAAGCCATACCGAGCTGAACATCGCAACCGGTACGGGCAAGCGTCCCGATTTCATCTAAGGTTGATACGCCTCCGGCGACAGTTATACGGCACGAGACGGCGTTTCGCAGTGTGCTGGCCGCGTCAAGATTTATTCCTGAAAGCATTCCTTCTCGTTCAACACAAGTCCACAGTAATTCCGCGGCGTATTTTTCAGTTTGTTGAGCAGTATTAATAAGGTCTAGGCCTGTTGATGTCTTCCAGCCATCAATAGTTATTACGCCGTTACGAGAGTCAATGGCTATAATAATTCGTTCGCGTCCAATCTTTTGAACAAGCTCTTCCAAAAAAGCGGTATTTACGCCAAATTTCCCGTCTGTTCTAAACGCCGCCGAGCCTATAATGATTTTTTCCGCGCCAAGGCTCACCATCTCTACCGCTTGTTCCGCGGTACGAATACCGCCTCCAACACGGCAGCGGGCAAGGGGCAGAAGTTTTTTTACCATATCGATGTTTGAACTTTTTCTCATGGCCGCGTCAAGATCAATAACCGCGGTTTCCCCATAAATATCAAATTCACGGGCAAGCTCCGGCGCGTTATGCCGTTCAATGACTTTTTCAACCCCTTGTTTCAGTTGGACGACTTTGCCGTCCTGTATGTCAATTGATGCAATAACCATTTGTATTCATTAGTCGCCTATTCCCAAAAAACGGCGTCCAGTCTCCGAATTAATATACGCTTCGGTCTCACCAAAAAAAATCTGTTTATTTTTTAGATGAAGTATGCGGTTGGCGTATTTTACTGCAAAATCAAGCGCATGGGTAACCATAATAATGGTAACGCCGATTTCTTTATTCAGTTTTGACAGCAAGCCGTAAACTTCGGCGCTTATCAACGGATCAAGACCGGCTACCGGTTCGTCTAATACGAGCAGATTCTGCGAGGCGCAAAGGGCGCGGGCAAGCAATACGCGGCGTTGAAGGCCGCCGGAAAGTTCGCGGTAACAAGCGTTCTTTAGATGGTCTATGCCGAGCCGTTTCATATTGGAGACTGCCGTTTCTTTTTCTTTTACTGAATAAAATGGACGCACTCCAATATTTCCTAAAAATCCTGAAAGGACTATTTCCCAAACGTCCGCCGGAAAATCTTTTTTTGTTGCAGCTTGCTGGGAAAGATAGCCGATTTCATTTGTTTTTAGCAATTCGCTTGTTATGAGACGGCCGCGCAGCGGGGAGATTAGCTTTAAAATGCCTTTTATCAAAGTGCTTTTTCCCGCGCCATTTTCACCTGCAATGCAAAAATAATCGCCGCGTTGAACGGTAAAGTTAATTTCTTCGATTACGGCTTTCCCTTCATACCCGAATGCGGCGTCTACACACTGTATTATTATTTCCATAATTGGTATCATAGCATAGAAGAAAGACTCTGAAAATGCCATGCGAGATAGTCTTTGCCGCAGATGGCCGCCGTACAATGTGCAATCAGCGGCAGTTGCGGCGTGTCGTGCAGCATAGCGGCGCTGCCTTTGGCAGGGGTAGTCAAGCGCGGGTTCAGTACGTATAATAAATTATTCCATGTAGGAGTTAAAAATGGTAAAAGATGAGTTGATACACAGAAGTCCTGTCAGGACTTTTGAGCGATCGATTAACGGTGGATTGAAAGCCGGCGAATTAGGGCTTATTTGTTCGCCGCCCGGCATGGGGAAGACCTCTGTTCTTGTTCAAATTGCGTTAGATAAACTTTTTCAAAATAAAAAAGTTATTCATATTTCATTTGCGGCGCAGGCTAATTATGTACTTGCGTGGTATGAAGATATTTTTAATGAATTTATAAAGAAAAAAAATGTTGAAAATGAACGAGATCTAAAAGATGGAATTGCCCGTGACAGAATACTGCTTAATTTTAATCAGGAAAGCGTAACAAATGATATTATACAAAAAAGCCTTAAAGCAATGATAATTGACGGCGGATTCAAGGCGGAGGCAATTATCATAGACGGATTCGATTTTTCAGCAGCACAGCGAAGCAAGTTTGAGTCCATGAAGGAGTTTGCTAAAGATATGGGGCTTTGCGTGTGGTACAGTTGTTCAGATCAGGACGGTTATAATAAAAAACGCATTCCGAATGTGATAAAAGATTTTGAAGATTGTGTGGACGTTGTTATTGTGCTTGAGAGTAAAGGCGACCATGTTGGGCTTTATCTAACAAAAAATCATGGTGAGTACTTAAATATTACCGAACCGTTACGGCTTGATTCAAAGACATTGCTGATGTTGGAATAAAAAAGCTGTTGTAAAGCGGCGTTTTACCCGAAAGGGTTGCAATTCTGCCAAGATGGCTCAGTTGGTAGAGCGGCGCACTCGTAATGCGCAGGTCCGGGGTTCGATTCCCCGTCTTGGCTTTTGTAATTCCTTATAGGATAAGGAATTAGCGGAAGTTTGACAGAAACGTTTTGAAGGCTTAAACTTTAGTGTAGCACTCACTGTAGCATTTAAGGTAAGGAGTGTTCAAAATGCAAGATGTAACCCGAAATTCGTACAGCCTCTATAAGAGGGAATCCGGCAACCGTACTATCTGGTATGTCCGGTTCTGGGATGATGAAACCCAGTCCTATTCCAGCGGAAGGTCTACCGGCCAAACAACCAAAACTGCCGCCCAGCGGCAGGCGCAAAAGTGGCTTGCCGAGTGTTTGCCGGAAGCTAAAAAGAAGGACATCAAAGCAACCAAGAACCGGATCCTTGCCGCTATTACCAAATATCTTGAGGATTGTGACGTCATCAAAAAAGGAGAAATCCACGAAACAGGCGATATAATCAAACTGTTCTATACCCAAGCTACCAATCTGCAAATGTCATCCGGGGAACGGTTTGTCGATTATCTTAGTCGCTTTTGGGATTGGAACGGGAACTATGTTCAGGGGAGGCTTGAGCGAGGGAAGCACATCGGGAAACGGTATGTTGATGGATGCCAAGCCAAGATAAAATTGCACATAGAGCCGTTTTTTAAGGATACCCTGCTCTGTGATGAGACAACCTTCTTGCTCGAACAATTCATGCGTTCCTTTCCCCGCCGTGACACCGATCCCCAAAACGGCTATTCCATGAGTACCATCAACCTGGTGATGAAGGTGATCAAGAAGGCCCTTAAAGAAGCAGTGCGCTTGGGGATACTCCCCCGCGACCCATCAGGGGGGATTGAGATGCTTTCCGAGGATACCGAGGAACGGGGCATCCTTACGCCGGACGAAGTTACGGAGCTATTCCGCCTTGAATGGGCCGATGAACGGAGTAAAACCGCTTCTATCCTGGGGGCGGTGTCCGGTATGCGTCTTAGCGAGGTTGTTGGCCTGCGTATTGAGTATCTGAATACCGATAAAAACGTCATTATGGTTGAGCGGAGCTACTCCTACTACGAAAAGAGGCTAAAGGGTACCAAGACGGAGAAATCACGGGTCATCTATACCGATTCCTCTATAATCAAAATACTTACCGATTTGTATGCCAAAAATCCGCATGAAGATTCTTATATCTTTTATGGTCTTGAACCGAATACGCCTATGCGCTATGACACGGTTGAGGAGCATTTGGAAAGGATGCTTGCCTTCCTGCTTGGAACGGAGGTGAAGGAATCCATAGATACTGAATGGCGCAAACTTGCTAAAACCGTTGCCTACAAAGCCGAGATAGAGCCGGAAGAATGGATAGCCATACAGCCGGAAAACATTGATACCGACCAAAGCTGCCTGGTACTCCGCTATGGCTATTCTTTCGGAGTAAAGAAGATTGAGATGCGTAAGTATACCGAAAAACGGGTAATACCGCTGGATACGCCGACCATCCACAAGCTGGTTGCCCTCTGCGGTAAAAGTCCCAACGGTTTTATTCTGAACGGAATAGAACGTGAAAAGGCGATTGATTTTACTTCCCTTGACTCCAAGGCGGCAAAGAAGCTCCTTATGGCCTACGGAGAGATAGTGCGTCGGGAACGGAACATCTCATTTCATGGTTTCAGGCACTTCTTCAATTCCACGATCCGGGGAACGGTTTCTGATGA
>JAITHJ010000028.1 GCA_031280035.1 Spirochaetaceae bacterium
TTCTGTACCGGTTCTGTTACTTTGCCCGCAAGAAAAGCCTCTGCCTGCTTGTTCACGATAGCGTTATATTCCATCCAAGACAGTCCTTGCCGTTCATCTTGTATTTTCAGCCGAATCGCATGAATTTCCCGCATAGCGCTGGGTTCGTTTACAATTTCCGGGTCGTTGTAATAATCTTCCCAAGTTTTATTCATGATCTATTACCTCCGCTGGCGTGTGAATGAATATTCTCTTATAACCTTCGCGTGTGTTGACTACTTCTGTTTCAAAAATAGTTTTATGTTTGACGATATGCTTAAAGTTTAAGCTTATAATATAATCAGCGTTGTAAATTGTTGCTGCCGCAATATGTAACGCATCCGTGATGAATTTTTGAGGTATAATACCTTCTAAAACATAAATTTCGGCAAGGCGCGTTATTTCATCGGACGGTTCAAAAATCTTGATATTATAGCCGGTAATAAGGGCGTTCATTTTTTCTCTTTTTACCGCATCTTTTGTGGCGGCTAATTCATCAATAACATACCTTGATGTAACTGAGCTAAACTTGCCCATCCGAATTTCATCAAAAAGCCGCAGCGTCTCCATTTTGTAACGCGGCGCGTCATCGGCAAAAGGAAAGTTAAAAACCGATGTCTCAAGATAGATAGTTGGTATTCGGTACCGTTTTTCAGGCAGCATAATTCCTTCCTTCCATAATATGGATTATACGATTTTTTGGGAACGGGTCAATCGCACACACCCCGAATTATGCCACATAATGACCTCCGTTTCTATAATACGCTGTTTTTAGTGGAAAGGTAACGTGAAAAGGCAGATGTGTGGGGATAGGACAGCCTCAAAAGCCCGGAAACAGCCCGTCTGATACCCCGCTTGATATTTTAGGCTCTTAAGGGTAGTATAAATACAGTGGTTTTCGGTACCAAAAGTATCAGTCGAAGGAAAAATGTCCCTGACTGATGCGAAAACTGATACTTTTGCCTTCAAAACGGTAAATTTTTGACTGATAGGCTACGACAGCGCAAGATGCCGTATGACATCCTGTGATGCGCTAATCCTTTGTACGGCAATGAGTTAGCGGTGTTTCGCGCAAATTGTGCGCTATCTTATGAAAGCGTGTGATAGGTCGTGATATGGCGCGTCGGGAGCTTTACGCCGTATCCGGCGGGGCTTTGAACGTCCCGCCAGACCTTAAAAAGGTCTTGAAAGACCTTTTAAGGTGTAAGAGAGACGTTTATAACGTCTCGTGAGAGGTTCTGAACCTCAATCAAGACGTTATAAACTTCGCCGCAGACGTTATTAACGTCTTGGCAGAGGTTAAAAAGGTCTGGCGAGAGCTTATTAACGTCTAAGACGAGGCTGAAAAGGTCTCATAAGACGTTCCCGTCTCCGGCGCGGATGGCGATGCGGTATATTCCTTAAACAAACAGCCGCTTTTTGCCGATAATATACGCCTATGGTGAGATTAAAAAGAACGGAAAACTTCGCCCCCCCCCCCCCGCGCAGGTGGACGCGCCGGCGCGTGGAGATCGTGTGGACATAGTGAATAGAATGGTGTAGTTAAGGGAGGATTGGTGTGTTTAAAATGAACGGAAAACTTCGCCCCCCCCCCCGCGCAGTTAGACGCGCCGGAGCGTATAGATCATGTGAAGATAGTGAATAGAATTGTCTCTTTCAGGAAGAATTCCTGTATTTTATATAATGAAAAAACTATTGTTAATGGAGGATTAAGATGAAAACTCAGCAAAAATCTCTGTTGAGAGAAAGAATGGGACGCGCCGCTGCGGCTGCGTTTGTCTGTGCCGTTACGGCGTTGATGATTCCGGCGTGTAGAGTTCAGGGCGAATCTGCGGACGACCAGTCCGGCGGAAAAGTCCCAAGCTATAGTACGGCGTACCGCGTGATTATTGATGAGAGCGTAGAGGGCAAGGTAAGCGCGGGCGCGTATTCCTCGCCGAAAAACGCTTCCGTCGAGCTGATAGTGGCCGCAGGCTTTGAGCTTGATGACGGCGCCGCGCTTACCGTAACCGGCTTGAACGATGATACCGATGAAATAGAGCTTACCGCCGTACCGGAGACTACAAACCGGTTTACGTTTACCATGCCGGCGCAGGATGTGGTTGTTCATGCGCTGTTTAAGCCGTCCGTTCCGATGGCGCAGGCGGACGGCGGCGTAGAGCCTGTGTATGTCAATAACGGCGCCGCAGGCGACTATGACGAAGTGTTTGTCTTTAGAGTAAACGGTTCAACCAATACGTACAACCTGAACCTTACCCGCGCGCCGGAAGAGAATTCGGTACGGATATTCATGGTTGCAGGCGGCGGCGGCGGCGGCAAAAGCGGCGGCGGGGACCTTCCCGGTTCCGGCGGCGGCGCGGGCGGCGTGGTGAAAATACCGAACACGACGCTTTTGGTAGGTCAATACGTCATAACCGTAGGCAAAGGCGGTACGGGCGGAACGATTTTTTCAAACAGCTACACCATTGATCAGACAGCGGGAAGAAGCGGCGGAAATTCGTCAATAAGCGCCAACAATTCGCCGTTGTGGACCGCGCTTGGCGGAGGAAACGGAGGTTCGCATACAGGGGGCAACGGCGGCGTAGGCGCTCCGGGAGGCTCCGGCGGCGGGAGTTATCAAGGCGGCGGTAGTGGAACGTGGCCTAAATTGAACGGCGTGGACGGCGGTAAAGGAACGTCAGGACAGGGAAAGGACGGCGGAATACACAGTGGTAACAGCAGTGCCGGCGGCGGCGGCTATAAAAGCGCGGGATTGGCGGCTGGTTATAACGCAGGCTCGCCAAACGCTCGAGGCGGTCAGGGAATAGATAAGACGGACGCTGAAATAGCGGCTATACTTGAGGGTATTGTTGTTACTCCTGCGCTTCCTGACGGCTATGCCGGCGGCGGCGCGGGCGGCGGGAACAATTCAACGTCAAGCCACGGCGGCGGAAGGCGGGCGATAGGCAGCGCGCACACCGGCGGGGGCGGGGGCGGCGGCTCCAGCTCAAACGGCTATGCCGGCGGCTCCGGTATTGTGGTCATCCGTTACAAGTACCAACAGCCGGAGTAACCGGAATGAACGCCGCAGGACGTTCGCGCGGCGGTTTACTCAGCCGCGCGCGCCTTCTGCGGGCGCGCCGCCGTCCTGCGCGCCGCTTCATTCATTATAGACTTTTTCCCCGTTATAACGTATACTTGCCGTAAGGAGAATAGAGATGGCTTTTTCTTTGCAGACCTATCCGGTAGTATACCGCTCGGCGTTTACGGACGGTTTATGGACGGGAGAATATATCGAAAAACCCCATAAAACGCCTGCGGAAGAAGCCGCAATGGATCAAAACGCGCGCCGGACGTTAAATGAACAGCGAAATTATTACGGCGATATGCCGCTCGTCTCGTATACCTCGCAATACGGACTGTCCGTGTTCGAGGGCCTAAAGGCGATGCCGCAAAAAACAGGCGGACTCGCCCTGTTTCGTCCTGACAAGAACGCCGGACGCTTCTACGCCTCGATGAAAGGCCTGCGTATGCCGCCGTTTCCGCCGGAAGAATTCCTCTCATCCTGCATTGAAGTCGTCAAACGTAACGCCGCGCTCGGGTTCGCGCCGGAATACAGGCCGGAATGGGAAAAAGACTCGTATATGACCGCCGAATCGGCGTATATCCGGCCTTTCACGATGAGCGAGGCCGGTATAGGCGTCTCGCTTTCGGAGTCGCCGCGGGTCGTCATCGTAAGTACTCCTGTGAGCGCTTATTTTTCGCCGGATTTAAGAGGCGCGGTTGTAAGCGATAGGATACGGGCGACGCCCAACGGAACAGGATGGATTAAAGCGGCGTCAAACTATGTGATTTCCGCGCTGGCCAAACACGAAGCGGCAGAGGCCGGTTACATGGAATGCGTGTTCCTTGACGCCGTTGAACGTACCTATGTGGAAGAAGGTTCGTCATGCAATATATTCTTCTATCTTAAATCAGGAGAACTTGTTACGCCCGAAACAGGCGATACGATTTTGTCCGGCATAACGCGGGCCAGCGTGATAGAACTTGCCCAAGATAGAGGCGTTCATACGGTTGAGAGGAAAATCAGTATCAATGAGGCGCTTGACGAAACAAAAGAATGTTTTGTAACCGGAACCGCCGCCGGCGTAACGCCCCTCGAGAGCCTTGCCTATAAAGGCAGGAACGTCAAATTTAACGGCGGTAAAACCGGAGAGCTTACGGCCTCTATCCGTGATACGCTGAAGGGAATTCAATACGGCGCGGTCAGCGATAATAAAGGCTGGATGGTAAGGGTGGTCTAGGTGTGCGGAAAAAATTATCCGCTGTTGTTCTTTTTGGAACGCTGACGCTCGCCGGCGCGCAGCCCGGCCCGGCCTGGCGGCAATCGCTCGGCGGCGCGGCGGTCAGTGAAATATCCGCGCAGCTTGGCGCGATCGTTGCCGTTTGTGAAGGCGGCAGCGTAAAAGCTTTTGGATCAAGCGGAAACGCGTTTTGGGACTTCAAAGAAAACGGGCGTTTTCTCCCGTTTCTTGCCCGTTCAGGTTCTGCGGCAAGTTATGTCTGTAAAAGCAATGGCGAGTTCATAGCTTTGAACCGCGCCGGCGCCGTGCAATGGCGGGTGAACCTTAAAGAACCCATTGTCGCCCCGCCGGTCTCAGGCTGGGACGAGCGGGTTTTTATCTTTCTTGACAAAAAAATCCTCTGCTGGACGGCCTCAGGACACCGGCTTTGGCAAAAAGAACTTGCCGCGCCGTTTGCCTCGGATCCGCTGTTAAACGCGGAAGGGGGAATTACCGCTCTTTTAGATAACAATACGCTGCTGAATATAACCGCCTTTGGAACGGTCAATGAAATTAAACTTTATTCAACTCCGGCATTCGCCCTTCCGGTTTCGGCCTCCCGGTCTCACGGTAAATTCAGAGGAATAAGAACGCTCGTCCTTTACGGAGACGGACGGCTGGAGCTGTACGGCCCTGAAGGCGAAGCTCAGGGAAATCTTACCCATCTGGGCGCGGCTCCAATCGCCGCCGCGTCAATGCAGGACGCCGCCGCGATTCAGCTCGCCTCAGGCAATCTTGTTCTTTTGAACGCCGCAAGCGGTGAGACGCTTTGGAAAACCGCTTCGCGCCCGGGCGCCGGCGTTGCGGGGAATAAGGCGCAGAAGATAAGGATACAGTTTGACAGACAGCTCAATACGATTTACGTGCTTTCGGTTTCCGGCGCGGCGTGTTTCTCAAAAAACGGCGAGGAACGCTGGAATGTTCGTCTTGAAAACGCCGCCGTTACGCCCGGCTTTGATGACGGCGTTCTGTATTCAAGCGGCAAGGATTGGCTTCTCTATGCGTATAAGACGGAAGACCGGCCAAAACCGCGTGAAGCCGCGATAAGCCTCCCTCCCGCCGGATATTACGGGCTTGGAGAGCCGCCCGGAAGCCGTGAGTGGAATGATTTTACGCTGGCCTACGGCGGCGGCTATGATTCTTTGCTAAAACAAATCGGCGCGACCATAAGAAGCGGTTCTATCGGCGAAGACGAGCCGCTTCTGGCGCGTATTTTAATAGGCATCGCGCGGGATTCCAAGATTATTCAGACCGAACGCATCGAGGCGGTCAAGATGCTGGGGCTTATAGGCTCGCGTGAAACAATTCCGTTCCTGTCAGGACTGGTTTTCAAGGAAACGGCGTCCTCGGTTCAGACTGAGATTGTCCTTTCGCTTGGGAGAATCGGCTGCGACCCGCGCGGGCGCGTTCTTGATACGCTTTCCAAGATAATCGAATTGAACCGTCCCGTGCAAAGCGAAACGCTTATGACGGCAATCGCGGCGGCCTTGGGGAATATGTGCCGGTTTTCCGGCCCGCCTGTCAGCGAGCGCGGGATACGGCTTTTGGTCACCATAGCGAACGAGCCGTCATCCTCAATAGTACAGCAGCGGGCGCGCCGTGAACTTGACCGGCTTGCGCGCTGAGCGGTTCTTTAAGAAAGGCTCGCAAAGAGCGGCGGTAATCCGTATCTATCCGGGCCCGGCGTCATCTTGTGCGGTTACCGTATCAGCACAAACGTTCCCGCCGTTATGAGCAGCGCGCCGATGACCGCCTTTACCGTTATCGTCTCTTTGAGAACCGTAAAGGCCAGTATCATTCCGATAACCAGACTGAATTTATCTACCGGCATAACCTTCGACGCGTCTCCCGTCTGCAGCGCTTTAGAGTAACATAACCACGAAAGTCCGGTCGCTGCTCCTGAAAACAGCGCATAAAGCAAACTTTTGCCTCCGATGCGCGCAATATCATGGTGTTTTCCCGTTATAAATACGACAGCCCATGTCATAACCAAAACGACAAGCGTCCGCAGCGCCGTTGCGGTAGTGGAATTGACGTTTTCCATGCCGGTTTTTGCGAAAATTGAGGCCAAAGCCGCACATAAAGCCGATAAGAGCGCGTATACGATCCACATAATAGATTTATTATACGCCAAATCTATCTTTTATGGAATGACGTTCATGTTTTTTCTCTTTCTTCATCTTTTAATTGAGCAGAGACGCCCCAATCTGTGCGATAAAGACCGTATGTTATGCGTTCAAAATAAAAATTTGTACGCACATAGAGATAATTCTGACGCACAGAGCGCCGCTATTGACGCACATACGCCTTATAAGTGCGTCAATGTACGCCGTATGACGCACAGATACGTTATCGTGAAGCAGAGAGCGGCATTTTTGACGCATAAATTGATACGACTGACGCACAGAGCGGAATATTTGAAGCACAGATTTATATCACTGACGCACATAGTGATAGTACTGAAGCACAGATTGATATGACTGACGCACTTGTACCTAATAAGTGCGTCATAATGAGTATGAGAGGCGCATATAGCGCGGGGAAAGAGTACCGGACTCCGGCTCAGGAAGAGAATCGTGTCAAGATGTTATGGGGGCTTTTCCCCATGGCGCGGCGGAATGATTTCATCGTGATAAAAAGTGAGCCCCCTGGAGCGTATAGCGGCGCGCCGGTTTTGCGAACGCGGCGAAACCGGCGGGAATTAAGCCGGATTCGCCGCGGCGGGCGGGTCTATCGTCTGTAGATCGAACGCGAAGGTTATCTTTATGTTTGCCCTGTCGCCTTGAATGGCCGCGGTCTTTCCGGCGAACGCGCCGTAGATTTCGGCGTCATCGGTGTAGGCGGCGTTTTCCCGGACGCTGTGTTCCGCGGCCTTTTGATGCGCGGCAAGAATCTCGCTGAAGAGGAATCCCTGCGGAGTCTGTGCGGCGAATACGGTTGTTCGCTTGAGATGCTGCTCTATAAAGGGCGGATTTATGATTTTGGGCGTTTCAGTCAGCGGAACAACGGGAATTGCCGCGCCGTACTCAATAACCCCGTCTATAATCCGGTCTATAAGATCATTTTTTATCCATGGACGCGCGCCGTCATGGATTAACGTAATGTCCGGCTTCCATGTTTGCAGAAAAGAAAGCCCGTTGTAGACCGATGATTGCCTGCTTTTTCCGCCCGGAACGAACAGAATCTGCTTTTTTGTTGACAAAATCCGTGCGCCAAGCGCCGCCCGCGCCGCGTATTCCCCGCTTTCCGCGTCTAACGGATGGACGACAACTATAAACGAAATTCGAGGATTTAAGGCAAACGCCATGACGGCGGCGCCCAAGACGGTCATAGGATTGCCGTCTTCGTCAAAGGCGCCGGGTAACAGGCGGTATTCTTTTTTTAATCCGTCTCCCATTCTTGACGAATTTCCGGCGGCGGTTATTATTGCGGCGGTTTTCATGGGGCGTTATTTTGTTTTGCGCGGGAAATACCGGTTTTCGCGTGATAGTTCATCAAAGTCCGCCGCGGGAAAAGGAAAATGAGCCGGTTTTTACCTGTTTTCAAGGCGTTCAAATATGAGTTTTTCTACTTCATCCCGGCTTTTTTTTATCGCCGTAGCCACCTCATCCTGAAACAGTTTTAACGCTTGATCGTAGAGTTTTCGTTCCATAATCGGCAGTTCTTTAACTTTACTGCGATGGTAAAGCGAACGTACGATAGTCGCAATATCCATCACCGACCCTTTTTTTAGCAAGTCAAGATTCATTTGATATCTTAATTTCCAGTCGGAAGGATTTGGTTCAAATTCCTCCCCTATGAATTCGAGCGCCCGTTTGGCCTCATCAGCATGAACGATAGACCGGATACCTAACTCAAAAGCTTTGTCGGTAGGTACCATTACAGTCATGTCGGAATCTTCAAGAAAAATCATATAATAGGGAATCAATTCACCTTTAAATTCTTTTTCTTCTATTTGTTTTATAGTTCCAACTCCCTGACTTGGATAAACAATTTTTTGTTTAACTTTGTAAGTATATTTATTTTCACTCATTACAGGCATTATAGTGTTATTTAGAATAACCTTCAAGATAGCGTTTGAACACGCCGAAAATTAAAAAGTAAATTTAATCAAAACTATGGAGAGAATGTTAATGAGTAGGGTTATGGGGCTTTTGCTTTTGTTGTTTTTAAGCTGTTCAGGAAGCCCCGCGGTTAATAATAACATTCACGGAGGATACCGCCCTGCATTCCGTATAGGGGATCAGGTTTTTATAATGGGCGGCGAATATGCACAGCTTGCGGGGACTGTTATTGAAGTTGACATGGATGCCGATATCTACCGTGTCCGGCTTTCTGATAATCCTAATCCTGTGTATGTCAGGTCATATCTGTTAAGAAAATACGAAGGCGGCGCGGCAGCTGCGCCGTCAAGAATAACGTCCAGCTTACCCGCCGCGCCGCCGGCCGCGCCGGCCGTAGCAGCGCCGGTATTACAGGTTGAATCCGCGCCGCCGCCTGTAACGCCCGCTCCGCCCGCTCCTGTCAGGCTTGAACCAAAGCGGCTTGCCGTGCTGCCCGTTATCGGCATAGACGAGTACCTTGCAGAGACAGTAGCGTGGCATCTTGCAAACGAAGGCGTTATCAATTCAAATTTCAATGTCGTTCCAATAACGCCGCAGATCCGCAAAAACGTTGTGTCGGAAGAATCATACAGCGCAATATATAATGCAGGCGAAGATATTCAAGCCGATTATATAATGGCTAGTTTTGCGCGGCGTGTTGGGTGTGAAAATGTTTTTATAATGGTTGTGCTGAATTCAAAAACAAGAGAGCAGCTTGCCGGAGATTTTAGAAAGTACCTTGACGTACAAGAAATTCCAGCGCTTTTTCCCGCTATGACAAAAAAAATTATAAATGTAATGAGGAAAAAGAATGGCGGCGCGCCTAAGCTTTCTATTGAGCTTATGGCTACTCCGCCCGGTTCGGCGTTCAAAAATGACGCGGCGGTGCTTACCCAGTTATTTGCGATTGTGATGGCAAACGCGAATATATACAGTATATTTCCACGTACAGAAAATATAGATGCGGTAATACTGGATTATGAAACGCTGCGGACGTCCGCGCGCAAGATTTTTGTAAATAAAGACAGCGTAACAGCAGCTCAGTTTGTGTTAAGCAGCAAAATCGATGTTTTTAATTCCCAAAATCAGGTATTGGCTGAAATAATTGATATTGGAAATAATGTACTTCGGCGCGGCGCGTATATCAATTTTGATATAATAGAGGATGTTCCTGATTTGCTTGGCCGCCTTTCATCCGGATTATTGACGTCTGTCAAAACCGAATAAAGGCGGAAAACCAGCGTTTGAAAATCAACGTATGCTGATAATAGACTGGGATAATCTTGTAAAAACTCCTTTAAAAAAACCGGCTGCGGTTACATGCGGCGTTTTTGACGGCATACACCGCGGTCATCGTGCTCTTATTGAAAAAGTTACGGGAAGGCACGAAATGCAAAGTGTTGTTGTTACATTCAAGGAAAATCCGCGCCGTGTTTTGCGTCCGAATGACTTTACCCGCGATATAATTTCTCTTGACCAGAAACTATCGCTGCTTGACGGTCTTGGAGTTGAGACTGTTGTACTGATTGACTTTTCTTTGGATTTCAGTAAGATAGATGGCGGTGATTTTTTGATGGATCTTATCCGGTGCGCTATGATGCAGTATATGGCAATCGGCGGAAATTTTAAATGCGGGCGCGGCGGCGCGCTTGATGCGAAAGGAATCAAAGCTTTTTGCGGTGCGTTGAATGTTGAGGCTGATGTTATTCCGCCGGTTACGGAAGACGGTGAACCTGTAAGTTCCTCCCGTATACGCGCCGCGCTTGCCCGGAGCGATACCGTTTTGGTAAAGCGGCTTTTAGGATACGAATACGGCTGTGCCGGAATTTTATAGATTTTAAGAAAGCTAGGAGAAAAAAATGGCTCTAAATAAAGATGAAGTGGTCTCCCTTGTGGTGAAGTTTGGTAAAAACGACAAAGACACAGGTGCGCCGGAAGTTCAAATTGCGCTGCTGACCGAGCGTATAAAGACACTCACCGAGCATTGTAAACAATTTAAAAAAGATCGTTCGGGTAAGCGCGGACTATTAATACTGGTCGGCAAGCGCAGGCGCCTCCTTAAATATATACAGAATACAAATCTGGAAGGTTACCGTTCACTAATTAAAGAACTGGGGCTAAGAAAGTAGTTGGAAAACATGATTCAAAGAGTTACAAAAACAATTGCCGGTAAAGAGCTGATTTTAGAAACCGGCAGGATTGCGAGGCAGGCCGAAGGCGCTGTGTTCGCTCAGTATGAAGGTTCCGTAGTAATCGCTACGGTTTGTTGTTCAAAAGATGCGGTCGAAGGGCTTGATTATGTACCGGTTACTGTCGATTATAACGAAAAATATTATGCCGCAGGTAAAATACCAGGTGGTTTTATAAAACGGGAAGCGCGTCCCAAAGACAAGGAAATTCTTGTGTCCCGCCTTATTGACAGGCCGATGCGTCCTCTTTTTGAAAAAGCTTTTGGCAGAGAAATTCAAATTGTACCGACGACTATTGCCACTGATATGGTTAATCCGCCTGATATTCTTGCCATTATCGCTTCTTCGGCGGCTGTTCATATTTCAGGCATACCGTTCAACGGGCCGATAGCCGGTGTTCGTATTTGTCAGGTTGAAGGAGAACTTATCGCTAATCCCACGTACGAACAAATAGAACGCTCAACACTGGAAATCATCGTTGCCGGCACCAAAGACGGCATTACTATGGTGGAAGGCGGGGCAAAAGAAGTCAGTGAAGAAATAATGCTCGCCGCGCTTGAAAAGGGCAAGGCGGTTATCACGGAGCTTTGTGATTTTCAGGAAGAACTGCGCCGGCTTGCCGGTAAGGAAAAACTTTCGCTGACCGTAAGTCCGGCGGTGCTTGAGAACAGTGATGAGATACGGCGCGCGGCTTATTCTCTTCTTGAGGAAGCCTGCTTTGTACCGGAAAAATTAAAACGGCAGACGGCTGTCGCCAAAGTAAAAGCCGATTTTGCTGAAAAATACGCCGCTCAGCTTGAAGACGAAACGCAGAAAAAGCTTTTCAGCGCACTTTTTGAAGATATGCAATACGAAATTTTGCGTTCTTCGATACTTGATAAGGGACAGCGTGTTGATGGACGAGGCGTTGAGGATATTCGCCCGATAACGTGTGAAGTCGGTGTTTTACCGCGCGTACACGGTTCGGCGCTTTTTACCCGTGGAGAGACTCAATCGCTTTGCGTTAGTACGCTGGGTACGGTGTTTGATGAGCAAATTTTTGACGACATAGAGGGTGATAAACGCGAGAATTTTATTCTTCATTATAATTTTCCTCCATATTCTGTAGGCGAGGTTGGCCGGTTGGGAACAGGCCGGCGCGAAATAGGTCATGGTAATCTTGCCCGCCGTTCTTTAGAGGCTATGGTTCCTGACAAAAGTGAGTTCCCGTATACGATACGTGTAGTTTCTGAAATCATGGAATCCAATGGATCCAGTTCTATGGCTTCGGTTTGCGGCGGTACCTTGTCGATGCTTCATGCAGGCGTTCCGATGAAAAAACCGGTGGCCGGTATAGCAATGGGTTTAATTACCGAAAGCAATGCGCCCAACGCGCGCTATGCGGTTTTGTCTGATATTCTTGGCGATGAAGATCATCTTGGTGATATGGATTTTAAGGTCGCGGGTACTGAATATGGAATTACCGGTTTTCAGATGGATATAAAAATCGCTGGAGTCAGTCTTGAGGTTATGAAGAATGCCTTACAGCAGGCAAAGCGCGGACGACTTCATATTCTTTCAATAATGAACGCAACAATATCCGCGCCTTCTAGTTCGGTTAGTGATCTTGCGCCGAAAATTGTAACGTTTAAAATAGAGGTTGATAAAATCGGCGCGCTGATAGGTCCCGGTGGAAAAACCGTAAAAGCGCTCTCCGAGCAATTCAAGGTAAGAATCAATACGGAAGACGATGGTACGGTAACAATTTACGGCAAAAACGCTTCTGATGCCGAATCTGCAAAGACCGCTGTCATGGGTATAGTGGCCGATCCTGAAGCAGGCGTTATTTATAACGGTAAAGTTACACGAATTATGGAATTCGGCGCATTTGTTGAAATACTTCCGGGTAAAGAGGGACTTGTACATATTTCTAAATTATCACGCGGACATATTGCTAAAGTTACCGATGTTTTGCAGGAAGGGCAGCAAATTCCCGTAAAACTTCTTGAAATTGATAAAATGGGACGGCTTAATCTTTCTTATATTGATGCAATCGATGCGGACGGGACGCCGCCTGCAGAGAGCGCGGCTCATCAACGTACGGATCGTAAACCCCGCCGCTGATAGTACGATGAAGACAATAGACGTAAAAGACGCTGTAGGGCATATTTTATGTCATGATCTCACTCGTATAATCAAGGGAGAAATAAAGGGCGTTCAGTTCAGAAAAGGACACGTTGTCAAGGCGGAGGATATTCCTGTTTTGCTTTCAATGGGCAAGGAGCATCTTTTTGTCTGGGAAGAACGTGAAGGTTTCTTACACGAAGATGAGGCTGTTGAGACGCTTGATGCGGTTTACCGGGGTAAAAATATCATTCGAAAAGGTCCGGTTGAAGGTAAAATTGAGTATTTTTCTGAAATTGATGGGCTTTTCCATGTTGTTCCTGAGCGGCTTGAGAAGATAAACAGTATAGATGGGTTGGCTGTCGCAACGCGCCATAATTTTTCGCCTGTTGGCAACGGCGATTTTATTGCCGCAATAAAAACGATACCGCTTGTTATCGCCAAAGAAAAAATACACGAAGCGCGGGATGCCTGTCCTTCGGCTTTATTTGAGGTGTTTCCGTATAAATTAAAGACCGCCGGAATAATTGCCACAGGCAGTGAAATTTTTAACGGCCGTATTAACGATACATTTACGCCGGTTGTTGCCGGTAAATTAAGACGTTTTGGAATTGAAGTAATTTTTAATAAAATTACCGGCGATGAAGCTGGCGATATAGCTGCGGGCATTAAACAGGCGCGTGATTTTGCGCCGGATATTATTTTGTGTACCGGCGGCATGAGCGTTGATCCCGATGATGGTACGCCAAGTGCGATTAAACACGCCATAGAGCAGGACGGCGGTGAATTTGTTACGTATGGTACGCCTGTCCTGCCGGGAGCGATGTTTCTTCTGGCCTATTATTCTGATGGAACGCCTATTTTGGGGCTTCCGGGTTGCGTTATGTTTGCCAAAACAACCATATTTGATATTATCCTTCCTCGTCTTGCCGCTGGAATTAGGATGAAAAAACAAAATTTCGTTTCTATGGGTCATGGTGGAATTTGCCTTTCAGGAAAAGGCTGCGTGGAGTGTTATTTTCCGAATTGCGCTTTTGGGAAAAATTAACCGGATGCTTTTTGACGCAGCATTACGTTTTTGCCTAAATTTTGGTTATCTTACTGCGCAGTTTTAAAACAGATGAAGGTTCAACGGAAAGTTCGTCAATTCCCATGTTAATAAATGTCTCCGTAATATCCGTGTCTGCGGCAAGTGTACCGCAAATACCGCACCATATACCTGCTTTATGCGCATTGTCTATCGTCATTTTAATAAGCCGTAAAATTGCTTCGTGATGTATATCGCAAAACTCAGAAATAGATTCGTTTTGCCGGTCAACGGCAAGAGTATATTGAGTAAGATCGTTGGTTCCGATACTAAAAAAATCAGCGTCTTTTGCTAAAAGATCGCTTATCACCGCAGCAGCCGGCGTTTCAATCATGATGCCGATAGGTACTTTGGGATCAAAATCTATTTTTTGAGCGGTAAGCTCTTTGCGCACTTCATCGGCGATTTTTTTTGACTGCTGTAGTTCATTGATACTGGAAATCATCGGGAGCATGATAGCTGTGCTGCCGTACACGGACGCACGGTATATCGCCCTGAGCTGTGTTTTAAATACCGTCTGCTGCGTTAAACAGATGCGGATAGCCCTCATGCCAAGCGCGGGATTTTTTTCGTAGGGCAGATTAAAATATTTAGCCTGTTTATCTGCGCCAATGTCCAAAGTACGGATAATGACTTGACGCCCCGCCATTTTTTTGATTGTTTTTTTGTAACTTTCGTATTGAATATTTTCGTCTGGATAATCATCACGTTCAAGATAAAGAAATTCACTGCGAAAAAGACCGATACCTTCGGCGTCGCTGTTGATAGCTGCATCGGCGTCATCGGCCGAGCCGATATTCGCATAGAGTCTTATTTTACGTCCATCACGGGTTTTTGTTTCTTTACCGCGGAATTGATCAAGAACGGCGTATTCATTTTTTATTTTTGTTTCTTTTTTTTTTAGTTTTGTAATTGTATTTTTATCAGGCTCAATGTATAAGTTTCCCGCTTCACCGTCAACGGCGGCATCTTTTCCGGAAAGATCTTTTGAAAGCGCCTTTCCCAATCCAATAACCGCCGGAATGTTCATAGTACGCGCAAAAATCATGGTATGCGAATTTGCCGCGCCGTCCTGTGATACAATGGCCAGTATATTATTACGGTCAAACTGTGCGGTTTCGCTTGGCGTAAATTCATCAGATGCTAAAATAACCGGTTCAGAGCCGGCGGTAAATTTTGTTTGCGTTCCGGAAAGCACCGCAATCACACGTGTCGCCACATCTTTTATATCAATGGCTCTTTCTCTAAAGTATTCGTCTTCCATTTTGGCGAATTCTATGGAAAGTTGTACGCTTATCGTTTCGACAGCCCATTCCGCACAGACGTTTTCGTTTTGAATTATTTTGATGACCGGCCCGGTAAATTCGATATCATCTTCAAGCATCATGCTGTGAGTTTCAAAAACCATAGCTTGCTCTTTGCCGAGTTTTTCGGCTGTTTTTACTGCAAGTTCTAAAAGTTGACGCGCCGCCTCCACACACGCCGCTTTAAACCGGTTAATTTCACTTTCAGTATCGGTGATTTTTTTCTTTTTGGGAACAAATGTCTTCCGGCAGAGAAATATAATTTTCCCATGCGCTATACCAGCGCTTACGCCTTTACCTTTTAACGTAATCATAGGTTATTTCATATCATTTTAAGGTAATCCGTTCAAGCCTGTCTAAGACGCTCGGCCATGACAATGTTTGTATTTTTTGCCGGATCCGCATGGACATGGATCGTTGCGTCCAACTTTGGGTCCTGTGCGTACTACCGTAACACCCTCGCTTTGAGGACGCGCGGCGTTTGATTGACGCACGGTGGAACCATTGATCCCTTCAGCAAATGAACCTATATTACTATGCGTTGCCGATGTGGTAACAGTTCGTTCGCGCGCTTCGCGGTTTTCAGCAAGCTGAATACGTATCAAGTGCACGCGCGAAGCGATTTCTTCACGGATAGTATCGACCATTTTATCAAAAATCTGAAAACCCTCAAGTTTGTATTCAGTAAGCGGATTTTTTTGCGCATAATGCCTAAGATAAACAGCCTCGCGCAGACTTTCCATATTTTCAAGATGGTCAAGCCAGAGCCTGTCAATAAAATGCAAATACTGCATTCTGATAAATGAATTTAAATTCGCGCCGCCTATAAGGGCTTCCTTATCGCTTACATCTTTTTCAAGCGCGTCAAGAACGGTCTGTTTAAGCATTTCTTTAGGATTTCTTTTTATAAAATCATTAGTGTCTGCGTGATCTTTTGTAAGCGTATAATTAAATTTTAATTTTAAGAATTCGGCTAATACGGCAAACGCCGCATCAGCATCGCGCCGTGAGTCATAATCAAAGCGGTCAACGGCTTTGTTCACCATGTCTTGTGCGGCGTTGTATACGCGGTTTTTTAAATTATCATCGGTCAAAATCGCATCGCGCTGTTCATATATGAATTTCCGCTGTTGGTTTAGTACATCGTCATACTCAAGAAGATGCTTGCGGATTTCAAAATTGTGTTCTTCAACTCGTTTTTGCGCGCGCTCAATACTCTTGTTTAACATGGGATGATACAGCGGTTCGCCCTTTTCCATTCCAATCTTTGCCATAAGATTTTTCATTTTTGCACCGCCGAACAGCCGCATAAGTTCATCATCCATAGAAAGGAAGAATTTTGAGCGTCCCGGATCTCCCTGTCTGCCGGAACGTCCGCGTAATTGATTGTCTATCCGTCTGCTTTCGTGCCGTTCCGTACCGATAACGTATAATCCGCCGCAATTTTTTATTTCTTCGTAATCCGTCCGCCATTTTTCGGTTTCTTCTTCAAGAATTTGCGCGAATTTTTCAGGCGGAACATCTGTTCCGGCGCGTTTTCTTGCACGGTGTTCTGGATTACCGCCAAGTTTTATGTCTGTACCGCGTCCGGCCATATTTGTTGCTATTGTTACAGCTCCTTTGGTTCCTGCTTCAGCTATAATTAATGCTTCACGCGCGTGGTTTTTTGCGTTTAGTACTTCATGACGTATGCCGCGCCGTGTGAGCAGTTGTGAGATTTTTTCAGATTTTTCTATTGAAACCGTACCAACAAGTACAGGCTGTCCTTTTTTATGCGCTTCGGCAATTTCATCGCACAACGCTGTAAATTTATCAGCCTCGTCAAGATATACAACGTCATTTTCATCATGCCGCGCTACAGAAACGTTTGTCGGGACCACTACAACATCAAGATTGTATATCTTGTTAAATTCGACCGCCTCAGTGTCGGCAGTACCGGTCATTCCTGAAATTTTACTATAAAGCCTAAAATAATTTTGAAACGTGATTGTGGCCATTGTGCGGTTACGTTGTTTTATTCTGATATGTTCTTTTGCTTCAATAGCCTGATGCAGACCGTCGGAGTAACGTCTGCCGTGAAGCATCCGTCCGGTAAATTCGTCAACGATTACAACTTCGCCGTCTTTTACTACATAGTCGACATCTGCCGTAAAGAGTTTATGTGCTCGCAGAGCTTGAGTAAAATAGTGAAGATACTCAAAATTTTCTTCATCAACTATCTGTCCGTTTATAAGACCTCGTTTTCTAAGAATATCCTCGATTTTTGCAAGGCCGGCGTTTGTAAATGAAATATTTTTATTTTTCTCGTTGATTTTATAATCGCCTATTATCTTTTCGCCTTGTGTTTCATCTGGATATTCGCCATCTTCTTTTTTTTGCGCCTCATCAAGCGAGCTTAAAAGTTTGTCTACTTCGGCGAATTTAAATGTGTCGTCTTCCGCTGCGCCTGAAATAATTAACGGAGTCCGCGCTTCGTCTATCAATATTGAATCGATTTCGTCAATTATGCAAAAATTATGTCCGCGTTGTACGCGTTCTTCTAGACGGGTGTGCATATTATCGCGAAGATAGTCAAATCCGAATTCATTATTTGTTCCGTATGTTATATCGCAAGCGTAATTTTCTTTACGCCGGACGTTGTCCATGTCGGAAAGTATTATGCCTACAGAGACGCCCAGATAATCAAAAACAGGACGCATCCAGTTTGCATCACGCTCAGCAAGATAGTCGTTTACCGTAATTATGTGAACGCCCTTGCCGGAAATCGCATTCAAATAAGCCGCTGCAACACTCATGAGCGTTTTACCTTCGCCGGTTTTCATTTCGACAATTTTACCTTGATGAAGCACCGCCGCCGCCATCATCTGTACATCATAATGCCGTTCTCCAAGACACCGTTTTGCCGCCTCCCGCACCATCGCAAACGCTTCAGGCAGAATGCTGTCAAGACTTTCGCCCGCCGCGCAGCGTGTACGGAATTCTGCCGTTTTTGTTTTGAATTCCGTTTCCGGCAATGACTGCGCCCATGATTCCCCTTTGTTTACCGTCTCAACTATAGGGATTAGTTTTTTTACATCTCGTTCTCGTTGTGAACCAAAAATTAAGGTAAGGATTTTTTCAAGCATAGTGTAAAATCTACCTTAAATTAGACTTATTGAGAAGAGGGCGGCGGCGTTTCAGAAACCGGAGTAATTTTACCGTTTTGCCGTATGAACCTCATAAAATATGTTTAATAATTATTATTAACGCCGTATCTTAAGCTTTTTACTGCATTGTACTGTATATAGCGGCTGGACGGGCAGTATACAACAAAACTTTTCAGTGTTATTATAATTAAATCAATATAATTTATAGATATGGAGCGTTCAATGTCATTTTCAAAAAAAAGTATGGTATTTTTATTATTTTATATGTCAGTGTGCACGGCTTTCACCCAAACGGCAATAAATAAAGATATTACGCTTGACGAGTACCGTAATCTTGCATTGTCCAATAATCTTTCGATCTTAACTGCGCAGAATGACCTTGAAAAGAGTAAACAAGTACGCAGCGGGGCGTTTACTCATTATTTTCCAAAACTTAACGCAATAGGCGGAACTGTTTTTCCAAATATTTTTGGTACAGCCGGAGCGGGATTTAAAACTGACGTTGACATGAAAAAACTTCTAGGCGTTAATTTTGATCTTTCCTACAATACGGTAAACGTTGATGAATCAGTTGATTTTACAGATTCTGTGGGCGGCTGGCTTGGTACGGTAACGTTTACGCAGACTATTTTTGCCGGAGGCAGAATATTTAATTCGAATAAGCTTGCTGAAAAAGGCGTTGAAGCGGCGGTACACAAATTACAGATGGTCCGGAATGACGTCTACGCCGCTGCTGAGTCGAAGTATTATCAATTTTTGCTGCTTCACGAGCTTGTAAATACGCTGAATGCGTACACAGATACATTGGACGCGATTTACAAGCAAGTTTCCGAAGCGCTTGATAATGGCGTCGCTTCAAAGAGCGATTTTCTTCGCGTCAGCTTAAAAAAAGAAGAAGTAGCAATTCAGCAGGAACAAATGACGCAGATGCTGGATATTGCCGGGCGCGATTTAAAGCTTTTTGCGGGTATAAAAAGTGACGTTCGTATTGTTCCAAAAGGCGAGTTTGAAACAGTTAAAGAGCCGTCATTTGATGCGGGGCGTTTTCCGGCGCTGCTGGCTTCCCGGCCTGAATTCCGCCTTTTGACATTACAGCGTGATGCGGCAAAACTTGAAGAAGCTATAACGTTTGGATCGTATTTGCCATCAATAGAATTTGGCATTACATTTCTTAAAATGGATTTATGGCTTAACGGCAAAACGTTTAAGAACGCAAAAGGCTACTATTATGATTTTGTAGGATTTCTTCTTTTTAATATACCGATTACCGACTGGTGGGAAGGGTATTATAAGATAAAAGAACAGTCGCTTGTATTAAAATCCGCCGCTCAGGAACTTGAAATAAACAGCGAATATCTTTTGCTTGATATGCGGAATAAATTCGTTTCGTATCAAACGGCGTTCAAACAGGTAAAACTTGCGGAAATCGGACTTAAATACGCAAAAAACAATGTTATGGAGTACGGCGATAGATACAGGGCGGGTTTAAGCGTATTGGGTGAGTATCTTGAGGCGCTTGCGTTTGAGTATGAAAATGCGACAAAGCTTGATAAGGCCAAAATGGATTATTTTATGGCGCGCACGGCATTTTACACGGCAGTAGGAGAGGCAAAATAGAAATGAGTGATGTTAATGAAAAAACAGTTTATATAATGGGACACAAGAATCCTGATACCGATTCGGTTGTTTCTGCGGCCGCTTATGCAAATCTGAAACAGCTTATGGGATGCAACAAATATGTTGCGGTGCGGGGAGGAAAGCTTTCTCCGCAGACAGAGTATATTTTTGCGCGGTTTAATGTTCCTGTGCCTCAATACATCAGTGATATGATTCCAAAAGTTACGTACTATATGAATCGTGATGTGCGGGCTGTACTGGGGGGGACTTCATTGTGGAATGCAATTACAGAAATGGAATCAATGAATACAAAAGTTATACCTGTCGTTAATACTGATGGTACTTACTGCAGCTTGTTGAATTATAATGCATTTGCTCATAATATTCTGAAGATACTAAACCCTGAAACGTCTACGCTGTTTTCCACGAATATAAGACTAATAACAGAAACGTTAAATGCTCAGCAGATACTGGGTTATAATACGGAAGAACTTTTTAAGTGCGTCATCATTGTAGTATCAGACAGTATAGAAACATTTCGAAGAACGCTTGCGCTTCATACACCGGAAAACGCCGTTATTATTACAGCCGACAGAGCGGATGTTCAGGAGTACAGCATAGAAAGCGGCGTACGCGCGCTTGTTCTTTCATCGGGTACTTCTTTTAATAAAGAACTGCGTGAAAAAGCTGAAAAAAAAGGCGTATCAGTACTTATAAGTCCTTATCGTTCTGCGGAGACCGCTATGCTTGTTATGTATTCCGCGCCGGCTTCCGAGATGGCCGATGCCTCAGTAAAACCCGTTAAAATGCATGATACGTTGCGTTATATACGTCCATTGCTGAACAAGACAGCAAACAGAACTCTGCCTGTTATTGATGATTTAGGCATGCTTATCGGTACAATTTCGGAAAGCGATCTGCTTGCTGAACCAAATACGGATGTAATACTTGTTGATCATAATGAACTTACTCAAGCTTTGGAAGGCATAGAGAATTATACGATACGTGAAGTCATAGATCATCATAGATTGAATAATCTGAATACCAAAGAACCTATATCGTTCATCAACAAACCGGTCGGTGCTACGTGTACAATTATAGTTTCGCTTTATAGGCAAAACCGTGTTCCTATACCTAAGAATATCGCCGGAATACTGCTGGCCGGCATTCTTGCCGATACGCTTTCACTGCAGTCAGCGACAGTTACGCCGGAAGATAAAGATACTGCAGTGTATCTTTCAAATATTACCAATCTTGATATTGAGCAGCTTGGACGTGAAGTGTTAAGCGCCGCCAATAAACTTGGCAGCCGTTCAGCAATTGAGATCATAGAACAGGATATGAAAGAGTATAACGAGGCGGGAGTAGTATTTACGGTAAGCCAGATTGAAGTCGAATCGCTTGAAGAAATTACCGAACGTAAAGATGAATTTTTGAAGGAGCTTGAAATCGAGAGACGTTCCCATGACGCATTGTTTTGTGCGGTGCTTGTTACTGATGTTATCAAACTTACCAGCATAATGATAATTGCGGGTAAATCTGAGTTTTTACGCATACTGGAGTTTCCTGTTAAGGGTTCTGGAGTTTACATTTTACGCGGCATTGTTTCACGCAAGAAACAACTTGTTCCGCTTTTAACAGAACAAATCGAAAAACTGACTGCGTCGCATTAAGCGTATATGAGAGCGACCAGAGTTTTAATCCATCTTGACCGTCTTGTTGATAATTTAAATAAAGTTAAAACGCATTTGTCCAGAGAAACGGCCGCCGTTGCTGCAGCCGCCGGAAAAACGGCCGCTGGCGGGATGACGGTCTGCCGGAAGAGGAAGATACCGCGTATTTGTATGCCGGTAAAGGCTGATGCCTATGGACACGGCGCAGCGGCTGTTGCATGGGCCGCGCTTAATAATGGTGTTGAAATGCTTTCTGTTGCGACGGTAGATGAAGGCATCGCGTTGCGCCGTGCTGGAATATCATCTCCGGTACTGCTTCTTTCACCTGCGCTGCCTTGTGAATTGGAAGCTGCTGTTTTTTATAAACTTACGCCGTTTGTTTCAGAAAAAACATATATTGCGGAATTTGCTGATGCGGCAACAAAACAACGGGTGGAAAAACATCCTGTGTATCTTAAAATTGAGACGGGAATGGGACGCGGCGGCTGCAGTCCCAATGAAGCGGTTGAATTTTCGCAGTTTATTGCGGAGCAGCCGGCGCTTATTCAGACTGGAACGGCGACGCATTTTGCTGTTTCGGATTCGGATGCCCAGAGTGACGTTGAATGGACGCGCAGACAGATTAAAATATTTCGTGGTGCGGTGCAGGCTATACGTGAAGCAGGCCTTGAACCGGGAATAATCACTGCGGCGAACAGCGGCGCAACGGCGGCTTATAACGAAGCGTGGTTTGATATGGTGCGTCCGGGAATTATTTTGTATGGCTATCAGTCCAAAGAAAGTAAACCGGATTTAAACGTAACGCCTGTTATGGAATTTGTTACTCAGGTTGTGATGATTAAAAAGATATGTAAAGGCGACAGCGTTTCTTACGGACGGACATGGACAGCGCCGTATGACACGTATATCGGCGTGCTGCCTGCCGGCTATGCCGATGGGATTCCGCGAGCGTTGAGCTGCTGCGGAGAAAAAAACGGCAGGACGAATTGTTCTGTGCCGGAGGATAGTTTTTTTGTTGTGATAAACGGCGTTAAATATCCGCTTGCCGGACGTATATGCATGGATCAATGTATGATTAATTTAGGCGCTGAACTAAAGGTGAATCTTTATGACAGCGCTGTTATATTCGGCGGAAATCCGCCTTCACTGGATGCCGCCGGTATTGCGCAGAGGACGGGGACAATTCCATACGAAGTATTATGTAATATAAACAAGCGCGTTGAACGTGTGTATGTGTAACCGCTGATATTCCAAAAACGCCGCCGCTGTTGGAGTATACAACGCTGTAGGCGGGTTGCTGGTAATAGTAACAGCGCGCCACTTTTTGAA
>JAITHJ010000050.1 GCA_031280035.1 Spirochaetaceae bacterium
TGCAACAAAGGCTTACGGCAAGGTAAACAACAAGGCAAGGAGGAGGGCAAGGAGGAGGCGTTTTTTGATGTGATGAAGCTGCTGGAGAGCGGACTGACGGCGGACGAGCTTAAAGAGCGTCTGCGCGGACGGTCAGGAGCTTGACTTTTCCAATCCGGCATAATAAGACGAACAGGATAGGGTATGAAACCGTATGACGAATGAACCGGTGAAGCAAAATTAATAATAGCTTGTTTTAAGTTTCGCTTCTTTTTCAAACCGTAAAATGGTTGACTCTATAATGCGCGTTATTAGCTCTCTATATCCTATACCGCATTGGTCAAGGAGTTTTGGGTACATGCTTATCTTTGTAAAACCGGGTATCGTATTGATTTCATTTACAAATACCTCTCCGTCTTTTGTAAGAAAGAAATCTACACGGGCAAAAATGGCGCAGCATAAGGTCTTAAAAGTTTTCACAGCGAGTTCTTTTATTTCCTGTGATTTTTCACCGGAGAGCGCCGCCGGAATTTCCAGTAACGCGCCGGCTTTGTCAATATATTTCGCTTCGTAAGAATAAAATTCATGGAGAGGCTTTACTTCTCCCGGAGGCGAGACAATGAGTTCAGCGCCGTCTAGTACAGCGCATTCAATTTCACGTCCTGTGATATTTTCTTCCAGAATAACTTTGGTATCATATTTGAAGGCTTCCTTTATTGACAGAGTCCATTCGTTTTCATTGTGAACTTTTTGTACGCCTATCGAAGAACCCATGTTTGCGGGTTTTACAAAAAACGGCTCGCCAACCTGACAAACCGCTTCTTTATACGAAGGCGGTTCATTGTCCGCGTTGATAACTGCAAACTTGCCGATTCGTATGCCGGCGTCACGAAGCAGTCTTTTCATAATATCCTTATCCATTCCAACAGCGGATCCAGAAACATCCGCTCCCGCAAAAGGGATGCCCATAAGTTTTAAGAGCCCTTGAACGGTACCATCCTCTCCAAAAGGACCGTGCAGCAGGGGAAACGCCGCGTCTATTGTAAAATCCGCGTTTGTATCAAGCCGCCGGAAACTTCGTGAATGAGGATGCACAAGCAGTTTCACGCCGTTATCATTAAGCCGTATTTTTTGGGGATCGTCGCTGTTTAATAGGAAATCTTGCTGATTATATAACGACCATAAACCGCTTTTATCAATGCCGATAAGTACCGGCTCGAATTTGCCGTTATCCAGCGCGTCAATGACGTTTTTTGCTGATTGCAGCGATACTTCATGCTCTGCAGAACGCCCGCCGCATATAATGCCGATACGTGTCTTGTCCATAAACCCCATAATATAGGCAATTATTAAAATAGGGAAGCTGTATCACGACCATGAACTAAGCTGTATCACGACCATGAACTAAGCTGTATCACGACCATGAACTAAGCTACATCACGACCATGAACTAAGCTGTATCACGACCATGAACTAGGCTATATCACGACCATGAACTAGGCTGTATCACGACCATGAACTAAGCTGTATCACGACCGTGAACTAGGCTATATCACGACCATGAACTAGGCTGTAACGAGGGTATCCGCAGCGGGAAAACCGCAGGGCGGCGGCGGCATAGCCGGTTTCTTACCGTTTACCTGACTCTCTTTGCGCTGTTTTGCGGCAAACTACGCGCGGCGTTAAGGACTGATAAAATCAATAATTACGGAGGTGGTTTTAGGCAGCACGGGTAAATTTTTGAATCCCGCTTTCTCGGCAAGACTTTTGAATTGTCCTGACTCCGATAATAACGTTTGTTCAGGAGATAATAGTTTTATCCGTTTGTTTTTTCCAAACCCTATAGGCGGATTGGGAACTAAATCCTCGTCTTCAATCTCAATGACGGGCGTTTGACGGATAACAGTTAATTTTTTCCGTTCACTGTCATTTTCAAACGCTATTAACGCCTTTGAGAGTGAGGCCATACTGATGACGGAATTATTTATTAAGATCAGTACGCCGCTTTCATTTCCTGTTAAAATATACGTTCCGTCCGTCAGCTCCATGTTTTCTTTAGCCGGCAGCCAACTGGAGGACTCCTTTGTTTTTACGCTGACCTGTCCGCTGATTCTTTTAATAAACGCGGCGCTTTGCGCCTGCAGGACAACAGACTGAATCAGCGTAAAAAACATTATTATTAACAAACCGGTTTTTTTATTCATGTATAACAGCGTAAAACATATATACTTATAAAACAAGCGGTCTGCGTCATTTTTGAAGATCAACCTTCCAGAGCTCCTCTTCATAGGTATAATAGGGGACTACCGCTTTTACAATGGTATTTGTATCGAGATTTTTGATATTATACGCAAAAATAGTTTTACGCTGATAAACAGGGAATTCCAGACATTGATCCATTGCGTAGTCAAGCATTTGCGAAACCAACATTCGGCGTTTGTCAAGGTCTATTGTCTCCATAATCGTATCAAGCATTGCGTCCATTTTTGCATCTTTGAATTTGTATCTGTTTTGCCCGCCGTCGCTTCCGAACTGTTCTTTTTTATCGCAGTCATTTACGTTGCCCCATGCCATTGTCCACGAATCCGCCGTGCCGTCATTCATGGCCCCCTGTAGTACATTAAACGGTACGTCATGAATTTGAAATTCAGCTCCGATTGAACGCATATCTTCTGCGGTTTGTACGAGCATGGCGAATGACGGATGATCGCCGTCTCCAGAAGCGCCTATATAGGTGTTGATCATAAGCTGTTTGCCGCCTTTGTTGACAAGCTTGCCGTTTACCTGAGAATAACCCGCCATTTTGAAGTATTTAAGCGCTTCGTCTTTTGAATAAGGATAATACTGCGTTGAATCTTCAGGGTATTCCACAAGAGTTGTTGTCATAGGGCGTTCAATAACTTTGGCGAGATTTCCAAAATATCCTTCAACTGAAGGCGCGCGGTTAAAAAGACACCAAAGTCCTTTGCGGACATATAAGGGGACGCGTTCGGTATTCATTCCGACATAACCAAAGCCGTTCATGTCAACAAGATCATAGCGAATGCCGAGCTTTTCCATTTCGGCGATATTAGAATGCGAAGCGGTTACTTCGCCGATATCGATTGCGCCGGAAGCGAGTGATGAAATTGTTTCTGATGATGGAATAAACTGCCAGCGGACGGTACCTATTTTGGGCGTTCCCAGAAAGAAATCCTTGTTTGCCACACAGGTAACAATATTATTGGAATGGCCCTGAAAGATATAAGGACCGGAACCAACAGGCTCCATATTGGAAATTATCTTAGATACGTCGCCTTTTGTGATTTCACCGTAATACGATTTTGGTATGAGAGAAAAAGAAAGCATACGGTCGCCGTATATGTTGATTTTGTTGAACAGTACGGTACACGTGTAATCATCTATTTTATTTATACCGCTTATTTTTTTTACCGCATTGATGTCGTTTTGAAGATTTTGCAGAGCGTACTCTTTTTTATCTTTGGCTAAAAACCATGTATGAGTACTATAGTTTTCACGGTAATTCTTCCATTCAATTTCAGCAATCAGATTAAACATCTCGTCAGCGCTGGCCGCGTCAATTCGGGAAAGCTTATCTCCAAAGCCTTCTTTTTGGGCATATTCGCTCCATGTTTTACCGTCTCCTATATCTCCAGAAGGATCGCCGTTCCACCATCCGTCAAGATTTGTCGCTTTAGCGTAAACTAGAAAATCCTCAAGGCTTATGTTTTCTAAAGAATAATGTTCTTTTGCGTTTTGCTCGATTGAGGCTATTTTTGGAGCGTAGTCTTTATCGTTATAGTAATAGCTTTCAACGCCGTCAATAGGGAACGTAATAAGCGGACTGAGTCCGGTGTAGCTTGGATCCGCTCTGACATAAAGTCCCCATATAAAATCGTCTATGGTAACGGGTTCGCCGTTTGTAAAACGCATTCCTTCATTGAGCGTAATGGTATACAGTACTGTCTTATCGGAATTCTGCTGGATTGAGATGTTTCCGGCATGGGGTACAAGTTCGTTGTTTTCATTTAGTTTGCAGACTTCCGTAAATATTTGCTGCATTACCTGCATATCATAGGCGTTTTCCGCAATGAAGGGATTCCATTTTTCCTCGAAATTTGCAGGAACGCCTATAATGATTATTTTTTCGTTTATAGGTTTTATCATTTGTCCCTGCTCACCGCCGCATGAAAGGTACGTCACGCAAAGCGCGGCTGAAAGCGCCGCTAAGAAATATTTTCTTATCATAAAATAAATCCTCCTTGATAAGGTATTGAAAAATTATACCATAAGATTGAAAAAAGTTTAATACAGTCCGGCAGCGGCCGGCTGCAAAAGAATCTTTCAAAAATCACGTTACGGCACGGCGCGGGATTTTTATATACGCCGGATAATATGACGGCCTTGACAAAAATGTACGGATGATGTAAGTTTATGAATAAACAGCGCCGCCTTAGCTCAGCTGGTAGAGCACTTGACTTGTAATCATGAGGTCTCCGGTTCGATTCCGGGAGGCGGCTCTAGGCGGCAGCCTGTAAATGGGGAGATTCCCGAGCGGTCAAAGGGGGCAGACTGTAAATCTGTTGGCTCAGCCTTCCAAGGTTCGAATCCTTGTCTCACCATAGTGAGCTAATTCTTATCATAAAGGATTAGCTCACTTTTTTAAAATGATATTTTCGTAACAAAATCTTCATCGCACCCTATCGTAATTCCGAAACGGAACTGTTAGACTTCAAAAGGCGCCATTTTGCGCACTTCCAATACAAACGCGGTTTGTACGTTCACCCTTTGCGTACCGTTTCTTTTTTTACAACAAAGTTTAGGGTGTATTTGTATGCTTCCTCCAATATTAGGAAACAGTTTTTCTATTAGGAAACAGTTTTTCGCAGTTCCTCTGGCAAGGGAGGTTTGTTTTGCCCATAGTATTTAAAGGTTTCGACGGCCTGCCGCCACTGTTCGGTACTGAGGCAGGCTACCTTTTCGCTCATACTCCGGGCGTACACATAGGTCTTGGCCGCCTCCTCCAGATAAACACAGGAA